>CAZPDR010000010.1:9806-12891 GCA_964585495.1 uncultured Candidatus Bathyarchaeia archaeon | reverse complement strand
GCCTACGTGATGAAGAGCGTGATAAGCCAGTGCAACACCATCCTGTGCTTCAGGCTGAGGAACCCGAACGACCAGGACACGGTCTCGCGCTACACGGAATACGGTGGCGAGAGGCTGACGGCCTACATGCCCGGCCTGGCGGACTTCGAGGGCATCCTGTGCGGGATGGCGAGCACCATACCCTTCCCCGTCATCGTGGAGACGAAGGTCATGGAATACCCGAGGAAGGCCACGGTAACGGCCAGGGAGGCGTGGGCCTACATGGACAAGGAGGCCGGCCTGGCCCGGGAGGAGCTCGCGCCAGCGCAAGTCCCAGGGCCGGGCGAGGGCGCCCGGGAGGCGGAAGAGGCGCTGGCCCCAGCTCTGGAAGTGCCTGCCGGGGCCGGGAGCGCTGAGGTGGCCGTGGAGGCAGCGCCCGCTCCCGAGCTCGCGCCTGAGACAGCAGAAGCTCCTGGGCCGGATGCCCCGGGTGCCGTGGGCAGTGAGGCGCCCGAGGAGGGAATGCCAGGCCCCCCGGAGCCCTCCAGGGAGGGAGCTAGCGAGGAGGGCGTGAGGCAGGAGGTGCCTGCCACCTCGGCCGAGGGAGGAGGGAGCCCCAGGCCGGAGGTTGGCGGAGAAGGCGGTGGGGAAGCGGGGGGAGCACAGGAGCCCCCGAGCAAGGACGAGAAGCCAAGGGAGAGCGAGGGAGAGCGGAGGCGCAGGAGGCGGCTGGTCATAGACCTGTTCGAGCCAGCCATCTGAGCAAGCGCGGTCAGCGCTAAACCAATACCAGGTGGTCTTCCACATCAGCATCATATCGCTTAAGCCGGGATACCGTCTCGTGTTGGAACCTCCGCAGGGTTATGACCACGTATGGAGGCCTGCCCAACAGAGCGAGTTCCACGAACTTAGAGGGAATTATGTTCTTAAGGATGCTCAAGCCAGCCATCACCACGTGCTTGTCAGGAGGCCAGAATATTATGCGCCATGCGGATGCTGCATCCGCTCTTAGCCTGTGGTTTCCCACGAAATCCGAATCGCACGTCAAGATGATGTGCTCATCTCCTGTCTGCCTCCGCCTGCGGAGAGCTACGAGGGCTAGCTCGCTATTAGATATCCCACGACCTACCGAGAGCTGACTGAGGCGAAGAGCCTCATAATTCATGGCCGTCAGTATTTTCCGCGCTTCCTCTACACCCCTGAGGCAATCATCAAGTATGAAGATTATCTTCATGCCATGACACCGCGGCTTCCCCGCTCACCTTCTGCGGCTCTCTCCGCCCAGAGATGCCTTTCGTGGAGTTCTTCTAGTTCTTTAGCCACGGGCTCAACTACCTTCCTGTATCTGATGAGCTGCTCCACGACGTCGGCCTTGAGGTCGCATTCCTCGGCCACGTGCTTCAGGTCGTGCGTGTCGTCCCATTCCTCATACACCTTGAGGACGGGGCACCTCGTGCCCTTCACGCAGAGCTCCCCGCCGAGCACGCAGGGCCGCCACTCCACCAGCTCCCAGGCGGGCAGGAGCTCCCTGACCTCGGGCAGGTGCTCCAGCAGGGCCAGCAGGTAATCCTCGGGCACCCAGGGGTAGAGTTCGTGGAGCGCCCGGATGTGCGCCCGCTCATAGCCCCGGTCATCTGATGCCACCTCTAGGGCTTCTATCAGCTCGCCTAGGGGGAGCTTGAAGCGGATGGCGAACCGCACCAACCGCTCGGGAGATATAGACGCTCGCTCGGCCACCATCACATATTCAGCGATGCGCTTGACCTTATATGCCTGTCGGAGCATATCGGGCTGTTAAGCACAGGGGAGCGCAAGGTTATTACGTGCCCTTCATTGGCCCGCTGGGGTGGTAGAGCGTGGCCCAGGGCGAGGGCCAGGAGAAGCTGGCCTACGAGGCCGAGAAGCTGATGGCCAGGCTGGCCGAGTGCCGCGAGGCCTTCGGGGCTCTGGAGAAGGCAGCTAATGAGTGCTCCGAGGCCATCAGGGCCCTCATTTCCGGCTCAGCTGGGCCGGAGGATGTGGTAGCCAGGCTTTCGGCCTTCCTAGACGCGCTGAGCGATTTCGAGCACGAGCTTAGCCATCTCTCGGCGAGTGCCTCCACCATACTCGCCAGGCTGTTCGGCCGGGAGGGGTAGGCGGGGGCGGCCTCGGGCGGTGGTTCCCTTGCGCTCGGTGGCCGTTGATGAGGGAGCCTGCGCCCGCGTGGCCTCCAAGCTGTCGGGCCTCAGGGTGAGGAAGCCGGAGCCCATAGGCCTGGCGGATGAGCTGGACAGGGAAACGGCCCTCCGCGTTCTCTTCTTCTTCTCGGCCATAAATCACGATACCCGCGGCCTGAGGGGCGTGATTCGCGGCCGGTTGGTGAGGGGGAGCGAATACCTGCTGCACCTGCTCTTCGACATGGCCAGGCAGGACCCTTCTGCTCTAGAGCCAGCCAGGCTGGCCGAGCTCACCCTGTCCGACTTCCTGTCCTGGTTCGGGGAGCCCGGCAAGGCCGTTTACCCTAGGAGGCCCGCCGAGCGGGTGGAGCTCCTCAGGGATGCCGCCCGCAGGCTCCTGGCCCTTTACGGCGGGCGCGTGGAGGCCCTTCTTGAGGCCTGTGGCGGCCGCCTGAGCGGCCCTGGCGGCCTGGTGGAGCGCCTAAGGGCCTTCAGGGCCTTCAGCGACCCCCTGGCCAAGAAGACGATGGTCTTCGCCATCCTGGCCAGCCTTGAGGGCCTCTGGGAGCCCTTGGACCGGGAGGCCATCAGGGTGGGCGTGGACTACCACCTCCAGCGCGTGGCCCTCCGCACGGGCATGGTGAGGGTGCTGGACGAGCGCCTGAGGGCGAAATTGGCCAGGAGGCTGTTCGTGTCGGCCGAGGAGCACCACGCCATAAGGGCTGCCTGCCTCAAGGCCTACGAGCGCGTGGGGGAGCTCTCCGGCCTGAGCCAGCTTGAGGTGGACCAGGTCTTCTGGCACCTGGGCAGGAGCTGCTGCACGCGCCTCCAGCCTGCCTGCGAGCTGGGAGGCGCCTGCGAGAGGAAGGCACCTGCCTGCTCCCTGAGGGAGGCGCTCTCCCTAGCCTGCGGTGGCCGCTGCCTCCTGTCCGGTGCCTGCGAGGGCGAGC
>CAZPDR010000010.1:0-9796 GCA_964585495.1 uncultured Candidatus Bathyarchaeia archaeon | reverse complement strand
GCGGGAGGCAGAGCTGAGGAAGCTGGCGGAGCCGAAGGTCATCACGTTCTACTACTAAGGCCCTGAGGTGCTCCTCAACGCCTGCCGAGCAGGCGCTTCCTGAGCAGGGAGAGGGCGGCCAGCACACCCACGCCAACGGCCGCTCCCGTCAGGACGATGGGGCTAGGAGCTCCTGCTGGGGCAGCGGGGCTGGGGGCCGAGGCCGTGATCGCGAGCCCCTTTTCGCAGCCCTCGTGGTAGGCATCGCCCTCAAAGGCTACCTTCAGCTCGTGGCCGCCTTCCTCCAGCGTGAGGATGAAGGTAGCCTCCCCTCGCTCGTCCGTTCTCGCCCTCGCCAGGAGGGACCAGGAGGTGCCGTTCCTCACGTAGAGGGCCAGCTCAGCTCCAGCAATGGGCTCGCCTTCCTCGTCCTTGAGGCAGGCCGAGATGGTGAACTCCTCGCCAGCCACCACCTCGTCCGGGTAATCGAGCGATAGGCTGGCCTTCCTCTTCCTCACCACCAAGGTGGCCGTGGCCTCGCAGCCCTCGTAGCTCTTGGAGCCGAGAAAGGCAGCCTTCAGCGTGTAGGTGCCAGGCTTCAGCTCTAGCCTCAGGTCTAGGCTGGCCTTGCCATCATCGCCTGTCGTGAGGTTAGCTAAGAACTCCTCCCCCAGCCAGAGGGAGATCGTGGCACCAGCGATGGGCTGGCCCAGCTCGTCCGAGAGCTCCACTGCTATGGACACGGTGTCCAGGCACCTGGCCTCCCCGGGCGATACACTGATGCTCAGCTCGCAGCCGAGCCTGGCGAGCTCCAGGGTCAGCTCTAGGTCCGTGGTGTGCTCCACGCCCCTGAAGTCCGCGTAGGTAGCCCTCAGCACGGGATGCCTGAGGCCAGCGCCGAGCTCCACAGGCGCTTTCAGGGTGAAGTTGGCCAGCACGGCATCCCCAGGCCCTAGATCGCCCAGGAGGAGTTCCTCCGGCTCCAGCAGCAGGCCATCTGGCTCTAGGACGGAGAGCGTCAGGTTGAACATGGTGGTGGTCCCGTTGTTCGCGAGCTCGATGGACAACGTCGCATTCGAGCCAAGCTTCACCGCCTTTGGGGCATAGGAGAGAAGGGCCAGCCTCAGCTCCACGATGGATATGTGGAGCGTGCGGTTGTCCTTGATGCCCGAGTTATCGGCTGCCCCCACCTCAAGCACGTAATCGCCGGGCGCCAGGCCGGAGGGGTCCCAGGTGGCAGCATACCAGGCCTCGTAGGCCGTGCGGTTCGTGGTCGGCTGGGCCAGGGCCTCGAAGACCACCCCGCCCGTCTCGTTGCGCACCCTCAAGCGCACCTCGGCCACGTCCAGGTTGCCGAAGGGATCCGTGATGGAGATGTTCAGCACCACGGGGCCCTCGCCTTGGTAGAGCACCGTCCTGTTCTCGCCATCAGGGGTCAGGACGCTCACGCCAGAGATGCGCACGTGGTCCAGCACGGGCAGCTCGGCACGGGCGGGCCACCTGCTGCCCCCGAAGGCCACGGAGACCTTGTAGCCACGCCTGGTGGTGGCCACCCCCACGCCGAAGGAGATGATGTGGCCAGCCTCGAAGGTGTAATTGCCCAGGTCCACCTCGAAGTCGAACCTGCTGGGCGCTGGCGGCAGGGAACCCGACCTGGGCTCGCTGTGCCAGTAGGCCACTACCTCGCCTTCCTCATCCACGTCCGCGATCACGGCACCGAGGCCCGTGGGCCAGCCCGCCTGGTCCGTGCTGTTCAGCCAGACCGAAATTCTGGCCTTCCCGGACACGCGGAGGTCGCCGGCCAGGGGGGCCATTATCCACGCTATGCCGCCCGTGTAGAACTCGAAGCCCTCATACTCGTAGGGGCCGTCCGTGCAGGAGAAGGTCCAGATCAGGCCCTCGACCGCGGGGCGGCTCGTGTTGGCTGGCCAGACCGAGTAGGTCTCATTTGCCTCTATGGGGCCCTCCGGCCTGAACCATACGGTGGCTCGGGGAGGCTCGGCCGAGCCCGCTGGCGCTTGAGGGGCATGGCCGACAGCTATAGCGGGCAGGACGAGCCAGAGCAGAAGGCCCAAGAGCAGAGCCAGGATGGCCCTAGCCCTCACTCTTGAGGACCCCCTGCCACGGGGAGCTTGAGGGCCAGCACGTATAAGTTTCCCGTGCCTTGAGCAGCCTACTCCTCCTCGGGCTTGTAGGGCAGGAAGGAGCCGCCCAGGCTGGCCACGTGGTCCGCCAGGGCCGTTATGACGGCCTCAAGGCCCTCCCTGGCCTCCGAGGCAGACCTGGCCACCGTGGCCACGTAGACCAGCAGGTAGTAGCGGCCTCCCTCGGCCCTGGGGTGCGTCTTCACGTAGACGCCCGGGTATTTGGCCCGGAGCTCCTCAAGCACCTTGGCCATGGAGGCCTCCCTCACGCCGTGGACGAGGAAGTAGGCTTCATAGTGGACCAGGCCCTCGACCAGGCGGGCCAAGATGGGTTCCACGTGCTCCTTGAACATGGCCTCCATCTCCTCCGGCACGCCCGGCAGGGCTATCAGGCGCGTCCGGCCGTGCTCGACCAAGATGCCCGGCGCTGTGCCGACCGGGTTCTCCAGGGGCGTGGCCCCCTCGGGCAGGTAGGCCATCTTCTCGGCAGCGGGCGAGGGCGTCAGGCCGAGGCGCTCGTAGGCGCGCCTGACCATGGCCAGGGCCTCCTCGCTCAAGACCAGCTCGCGGCCCAGGGCCTCGGCTATCGCCCTAGCGGTCATGTCATCTGGCGTAGGGCCCAGGCCGCCCGTGATGAGCAGCAGATCCGGCTCCCGGGCCAGGGCCTCCTCCACGGCCGCCTTGATGTCCTCAAGCTCATCGCCGACGACGGTGATGCGCCTCACCACCAAGCCCCTCACGGAGCAGGCGCGGGCCATCCAGCGCCCGTTCGTGTTCAGCACGCGCCCGTCGAGGAGCTCGTTGCCCGTGTTGATGATCTCCACGGTGGGCGGCATCCCGGGGCCCGAATTGGCCACGAGGTCTTAAAAGGCTCTCGGCCAGGGGCGCTCAGGCCTCGTTCACGGCCAGGCACTCACCAGCTGCCACGGTGAGGGTAGCAGGCAGGCCGCCACCCCCCATGCGGAAGGCCAGGAGGCCCATGGACCTGAGACGGGAGGCTGGCTCGACCACCAGGCCGCGCCTCTCCGGCACCAGCGGCCTTAGGAGAAGTTCTCCCTCCCGGCCGAGCCCAAGGGCCTTGAGCTCCCGGCCCTCCCCGGACCAGATGGCCTCCACGCGGGCTGGCACAGCGGCCTCGTGGCAGCAGACCGTGAGGCAGGTGCCCACCCGGAGCTCCACTGGCCTGAGCACGCGCGCCCGAGCCCTGAGGACGCGGGCCACCGGCGGCACGTCCCTCAGGCCGCAGACCACCGAGCCCTTCTTGACATCATAACGGGCCACGCCCCTCAGGCCAGCCCCCACGTCCTCGCCCGGGAGAGCCAGGTCGAGCTCGCGGCCCCAGCTCTGGAGGGAGCTCACCTGCCCAAGGGCGCCAGAGGGCAGCACGAGCACGTCATCACCCGGCCTCAGCCTGCCAGATCTCAGGACGCCAACTGCCGCCCTCGCGGCCTCGTAATACCTATTGACGGGCAGCCTGACAGGCCCTTCCTCGGGCCTCCCGGGCACCTCAAGGCGCTCCAGGGCCTCCAGGAGCGTGGGGCCATCGTGCCAGGCCATCTTGTCCGAGCTCTCGGCTAGGTTATCGCCTCTAAGGGCCGAGACGGGCACGTAAACGGCCTTGGGGTGCCAGCCGACCTCCCTGAGGAGCTCCTCAAAGGTCCTCATGGCCTCCTCAAAGGCAGAGCGCCCGTAATCGGCCAGGTCCATCTTGTTCACAGCCACCACGGCCTGCTCCACGCCAAAGGCAGCGCAGAGGGCCAGGAGCTCCCTCAGGTCCTCTAGGCTGACCTCCTCGGCCGTGAGCTCGGGGGCGCTCAGCACCACGAGGGCGGCATCTGCCTGCGAGATCCCTGGCACGGCCTCGCCAGCACGGTCCAGCAGGCCGGGCAGGTCTATGAGCTTGAGCCTGATACGGCCCAGCTTGAGGGGCCTTATGGCCTTTAGGCCAAGCGTGTGGCCCCTCCGCCTCTCCTCAAGGCCCTTGTCCACGAGGAAGGCATAGCAGGAGCCCTCATGGCCTAGGGCGCTCGCCAGCCTCCTCATGCGCTCGACCATCCTATCGCTCACGCGGCCCAGCTCGTGGAGGAGGCGCCCGATCAGCGTGGACTTCCCATGCCAAACACCGCCCACGACGGCCACGTTCAACACAGGCTCGCGGAAGGCAGGCACCTCCGAGCACCTCCCCTCAGGCCGCTAGGCGCTTCCTCACCTCGCCAGGCAGGTCAGCGAGAGGCAGGGAGACCTGCTCCCTTCTGGCCATGTCCCTTAGGGTAGCCTGTCCCTGCTCGGCCTCCCTCGGCCCCACTATGACCGCCAGCCTCGCGCCCAGCCTATCGGCCATGGAGAGGGCGTCCCTCAGCCTCCTCCTGGCCAGCTCAAGCTCGGCCCTAATGCCCTCCGAGCGCAGGAGCTCCGCCACCCGGGCCGCGTAGGCCAGCACTTCTGGCGAGACGGGCACCACATAGACATCGCAGCGCGGCACGGGCTCAGGGCTCACGCCTGAGAGCTCCATGGCCAGCACGAGCCTGTCTATGCCGAAAGCGAAGCCCACGGCAGGCAGGCTGGGGCCGCCAAACTCCTCTATCAGCCTGTCGTAGCGCCCGCCACCGCACACCTGCTTCTGCGCCCCCAGGGGCGGGAAGTCTATCTCGAAGACCGTGCCCGTGTAATACTCCAGGCCGCGCACGATGCTCATGTCCACCACGTAATCGCGGACGCCGAACCAGGCCAGGGCGTCCAGCACGGCTTGGAAGCGCGATATGGCCTCTCCCACGGCCCCTGAAGAGCCAAACAGGTCCCTAAGGGCCTGGAGGGCTTGCTCCCTTGGCCCGACTACCTCCATGAGCTTGAAGAGCTTATCGGCCACCTCAGGCGGCAGCTTGTAGGCCACCCGCTCCCCATCACGCTCGTATGTGAAGCCGTAGTAGGCCCATCTGAGCTTGGCCATGAGGAGGAGCTCCCGCACGGCCTGGTCTATGAGGTCGCAGAGCTCCTGGAAGGCACCGCTCGCGTGGAGCTCCCTCAGCCTGTAAACGCGCGGGTCAGGCTCCAGGAGGCTCTCGTAGGAGGGCGGGAGGGGGCTCTCGCCAGCGTCAAGCCTGGCCAGCTCCTCTTCCTTCCAGAGGCGCACCTCATCACAGCGCCTCACTAGGTCCGCCAGCTCCTCGGGCGCCAGGTGCTCCCCTCTCGCCAGCTTGTCCCGGTAGAGCGCGAGCTTGCTGGCAGAGCTGCTTATCGCGTCCAGGGGGCCTACTATGCGATTGCGCACCTCCTCGGGCACGCCAGCCTCGGCAAGGAAGGCCCTTACCACGCTCATGTCGCCCACGCGCAGCACCCAGCCCTTCAGGCCAAGGGCCTCAAGCACGCGCGTGGCCAAGCGGATGACCTCAGCATCGGCCTCCGGCTCAGCCGAGCCTATGAGCTCCACGCCAGCCTGCCAGAACTCCCGGTAGCGGCCGGCCTGGGGCTCATCGTAGCGGTAGCACGGGCCTATGTAGAACAGCCTCAACGGCCTCTTGGAGATGTCCAGCTTCCCGCTCGCTATCATGCGGGCCACGGGCGCGGTCAGCTCGGGCCTTAGGGCCATCTCGCCCTCGTCCGTGCGGAAGACGAACATGCGGCTCCTTATCTCCTCGCCAGAGCGCAGCGCGAAGAGCTCGAAGCGCTCGAAGATGGGCGTGCAGATCTCCTCGTAGCCGTAGAGGGCCATCACGCGCCTTATGGCCTGCTCCACATAGGCCCTCTTGGCCATCTCCCTCGGCGGCCAATCCCTGAGGCCCCTGGGCAGCTTAAGGGCTAGCTCGCCCATGCACATGCCACCTCCAACGGGCAGAGCGAGCGCGGGAGGCAGGCCGAGAGCTCGACAGGGAGCTCAGGAGAAGACGAGCGGATGAAGGAGATCGCCTCCCGCCAAGCCTCCTTCCCTCGCCCTGCCTGAGGGATAGTATATTTAAGGCTTGCCTCCCGGCACGGCCCTAAAGGCCCGCAGCGCCCGCTGAGCTTATAAGATGAGGAACGCACGGATGAGAACGGGCATGCAGGCCGGGCTGAGGGAGCTCAAGGAGAAGATGCTCAGGCTGCTTGAGGAGGACGAGGAGTTCAGGTATGCCGTGGCAGGCTACCTAGGCATACTTGAGGTGCTGAAGCGATTAGACGGCATAGAAGCTGAGCAAGTCAAGCTGAGGGAGGAGACCACGCGCATTTGGGAGGAGATAGCTCATCTGCGTGAGGAGCAGATGAAGATGCGCGAGGACTTCAACAAGCGATTTGAGGCTCATGAGCGTGAGCTAAAGGCGCTCCGGGCGGATTTCAATCGCATGCAGATGACCATCGAGGGCATCCTGAAGGAGCTGAGGTCCATAGACGCCCGTTTGACGCGCGTGGAGCGCACCTTGGAGAAGCTCACGATCGACATCGAGGAGGAAGCTCGCTCCATCGTGGCTCACAGGCTGAGGCAGCTCGGTTACGAAATAGAGCTTAAGAGCCCCCAGCTGCCGGAGTTTGAAATCAACCTGTATGGCACTACGGGCGATCTGTGCGTGATAGGCGAGTGCAGCGTTCGTGCCACACCCAGGCTGCTTGAGGAGCTGAAGCGCAAGTATGAGTTCTTGAGGAGGGCCAGGCCAAACGTGCTCAGGCCGAGGGTGCTCTTGGTCATATACGCTTCCCTGGCGCTGCCAGAGCTGGTAGAGGCCGCGAGACGCGAGGGCATTTGGGTCCTGAAGGCCACGGCTGATTACACGCCCTGCCCGCTCAGGGCAAGCGGGTGAACTAGGGCCCTCGCCCGAGCTCCTCTAGTATCTCGGCCACGAGCTCTGGCCTGAGGTCCCTGAGCATGGGCAGGAAGATGCCCGCCCTATCCGCGTCCGACAGGTCTACCTCGGCCACCACCAGGTCCTCTTCATCATACTTGGCCTTGGCCAAGATGGAGCCCGTGGGGCCTATGAGCCTTGAGCCCCCCCAGAAGTAGAGGCCGTCCTCGCGCCCGACGAGGTTCACGTAGGCCAGGTGGACGGTGTTCTCAAGCGCCCTCGCGGACAGCAAGGTCTCGAAGTAGGTGCGGCGCACGCCAGGTGAGGCCGAGATGCAGGCGATGAGCTGGGCGCCCCTCAGCCTGAGCAGCCTGGCCACCTCCGGGAAGAAGGTGTCGTAGCATATCATCAGGCCAATCCGGCCCAGGCGCGTTTCGAAGACATCCGCCTGGTAGCCCAGCCTGAAGTAGCGCTTCTCCTCGAAGACGCTGTGCGTGGGGAGGTGCATCTTCCTATACTTGCCCAGGAAGCCCTCTGGCCCGACGAGGGCTGCCGTGTTGTAGAGCACGGCCCCCGACGTGCTGCCGCGCTCCGGCAGGCCGAATATGATGTAGAGGTCTAGCTCCCTCGCCAGCTCAGCTAGGCGCTCGGTGGAGGGGCCTGGGACGAGCTCCGCCAGCTCGTAGTAGAGGTCGCGGCAGACGTAGCCCGTGAGGGAGAGCTCCGGGAATATCACGAGCTCCGCGCCCTCCTCGCGGGCCTCACGGGCCATGCTCTCCATCTTGGCCAGGTTGGCCTCCTTATCGCCCACCGTGCAGGCCATCTGGGCCAGGGCGAGCTTGAAGCTCCTCCCGGACATGGCGGCCTCACCTCCTGAGCGCGTAGGGGAGCCTGAAGTCGTGCCCCACGGAGCGGTATCCGAGCTTTGGCGCGATGGGCATCCTGCGCTTGTGCTCGTTCGCCAGCCAGCGGGCCCTGACGGACAGGACGGCCTCCAGGGGCAGGCCCAGGTCGGCCGCTATCTTGGCCGGGTCCATGAAGTGCTCAAGGCCGTAGAGGATGAGGTCCAGCACCTCGTAGCTCATGCCCAGCTCCCCCTCGGCCGTCTGGCCAGGCAGGAGGGCTGGCGTGGGGGGCTTGCGCACTATCTCCTCTGGCACGCCCAGGTAGCGGGCGAGCATGCGCACCTGCGTCTTGAAGAGGTCCGAGATGGGCTCCATGTCCGCTGCCCCATCGCCCCACTTCGTGTAGTAGCCCAGCATGGCCTCCGACTTGTCCGTGGTGCCGCACACGAGGTAGCCCATGTGGTTCGCGTAGTAGTAGAGGCAGAGCATGCGGACGCGCGGCTTCACGTTCGCCCTGGCCATGTGGTCCTCCGGGTCGTAGGCCGGTATGGCGCCGTAGATGGCCTTCAGGATGGGTGTGATGTCCACCAGCTCGGTCCTCATGCCCAGGAGCTCCGCCACCATCTCCGCGTGCCTCATGGCCTCCGGGTCGTAGGTCTCCTCCTCCGGCATGAGGAGCCCTAGCACGCGCTCGGGGCCCAGCGCCCTAACGGCCAGGAAGGCTGCTGTAGAGCTATCCAAGCCGCCCGAGAGGCCTATCACGAGCCCCCTGGCCCCCACGGTCGCGACGTAATCCCTTATGAAGCGCGTGATGTAGGCTTCCACCCTCGGCGCGTTTATCTTGAGCACCTCTGGGCTCAGCTTCAAGGCGATTCCCCCTCCCGCGGCTTTCAGAATAACGTTTTAAAGATTTATTCAGAAGGACCTATGAGGCGAAGGAAGAGAGGGTGCGCGCGTTGGGGAGGCGGAAGAGGAGGCGCAAGATCATAGTGAGGAAGAGGGCGCTCCCCAAGGTCTTCACCTGCCCGAGGTGCGGCCTCAGGTCCGTGGTGGTGAAGATAACCACGGGCCCCTCGGGCCGGGTAGCCCACGTGGTCTGCGGCCGCTGCGGCCTCTCGGAGGACGTGCCGATAAGCCCTGTCCAGAAGGAGGTAGATGCCTACTGCAAGTTCGTGGACGACTACTACGCGAGCATGGGGGGATGAGCTCGTGCAGCCACGCCCAGGCCGCGTGGAGCGCTACCTGCTTGAGCGCATAGGGAATGAGGGCGCCATCCACATGACCCTGCTGGACCCGGAGAAGGTCCCGCCCGAGAAGGCGGCCGACATCGCGGAGGAGGCGGAGGACGCGGGCACGGCGGCCATCATGGTGGGCGGCTCCACGCTCGCCACCACGGAGGAGCTAGATGGCGTCATCCTGGCCATCAAGGAGCGGGGCGTGGACGTGCCGGTCATACTTTTCCCGAACAACATAGCTGGCATCAGCAGGCACGCGGACGCGATCTGGTTCATGTCCCTCCTGAACTCCGTGGACCCATACTATCTCATAGGCGCCCAGGTGCTCGGCGCCCCCGTGGTGAGGCGCTTCGGCCTAGAGGCCATCCCCATGGGCTACATCATCATAGGCTACGGTGGGGCAGCGGGTATCATAGGCAGAGCCATCCCGATCCCCTACGAGAAGCCGGAGCTCGCGGCTGCCTACGCGATGGCCGCTGAGTGCTTGGGCATGCGCTTCATCTACCTTGAGGCTGGCTCTGGCGCGCCGAGGCCGGTGCCCGAGGCCATGATAAGGCTGGTGAGGAAGGCCGTGAGCGTGCCCCTCCTCGTGGGCGGTGGCCTGAGGGATGGGGAGAGCGTGAAGAAGGCCGTGAGAGCAGGGGCCAACGTGGTGGTAACGGGCACCATCATCGAGCTCGGGGGGAGCATCAGGGATAAGATAAGGGCCTTCATCAGCTCCATCAGGGAGGGCGTGAGGCGTAGGAGGAGCTGAGATCCGGCCCTTTACTCCTCCCTTTAAAACTTTCGGGCAGCAAGCCCTCTGTTTTAGGAGCTCCTGGTCAGCCAGCATAAGCCCCCGG
>CAZPDR010000009.1:0-13744 GCA_964585495.1 uncultured Candidatus Bathyarchaeia archaeon | reverse complement strand
CGGAGTAGAAGGCGCCCGCCACCGATGGCGGTCTGACGGACAAGGACATCACCGCTCGCATGTAGCTGGCCATGTAGATAAAAGCTACCTGCTCCCGCTTCAGCGCGCCCTTCCTAGGGAGTTCATCTAGCGCCCGCCTCGCTACGCCAAGCGCCCTCCTGGCCTTGATCTCGCCAAGACATGGCCTATGATGACATCCCAAGATGTCATAGGCGCCTATAAGAACCTCCCCTATGCCGTGAAGGCCAGAGGGACAGTTCAGACCCTGGCCTCGAAGTCCTCGACCGTGTAAGGTATGTCGCCATCAGGCGGTATGTCGCCCCTCTCGCGCAGCACCTGCCTGGCCAGCAGCCAGAAGACGGTGGCCAGGGAGCGCCTGCCCTTGTTGTTGGCCGGTATGACGAGGTCCACGTTCGCTATGCTGTTGTCCGTGCTGCAGAGGGCCACGACGGGTATGCCGACCTTGGTGGCCTCGGCCACCGCCTGCCCATCGGCCTTCGGGCTCGGGTCGACCACGAGCACCACGTCAGCGTCTATGTGCTCCGGCAGGAGGGGGTTGGTGAAGGTGCCTGGCACGAAGCGGCCCACGATGGGTATGGCGCCCGTTACCTGGCAGAACATGCTCACCGGCCTGCGGCCGTAGATGCGCGAGCAGGCCACAACGACCTTCTCCGGCTCGAAGCGTGCCAGGAACCTGGCGGCCACGCGGATGCGCTCGTCTATCTTCTCAAGGTCGAGTATCCAGAGCCCATCCGGCCTGCAGCGGTAGACGAACTTGGACATGTCGCCCATCTTGATGCGGGAGCCCACGTGCACGCCAGCCCTCAGGTATTCGTCCCTCGGGATGAGCAGCTCCCTCTCCCTGGCCTCGGCCGCCACGCGCTCACCCCCTCGCCACGGGGAGCTCAGCCATTTTAGCTACCTCGCCCAGCTCCTCAGCGATCCTGAGCAGCTCGTTAAGCTTCGCCACCCTCTCGCCCCCCAGAACGCCCGTCTTTATGATTGGACACCTGAGGCCCACGGCCAGGTGGGCCAGGTGCGGGTCCGTGCTCTCGCCCGAGCGGTGGGAGGCCACGGGGACCATGCCTGCCTCGCGGGCTGCCCTGACGGCATCTGCCGTGTCGGAGAGAGTGCCCACCTGGTTGGGCTTGATGATGATGGCCGTCGCGGCCCCCAGCTCGGCCCCCCTGGCTATGCGCTCCACGTCCGTGACGAACAGGTCGTCGCCGCAGATGAGGCAGCCCAAGCGCCTCGCCTTGCGCGTGAGCTCGGCGAAGCCCTCGAAGTCCTCCTCGGCCAGGGGATCCTCCACGTAGATGAGCTTGAACCGCTCCACCAGCTCCAGGATGAAGTCTATCTGCTCACCTCGGTCGCGTCTCACGCCCTCCCGCTCGTAGACGTAGGCGTTCTCCTCCTCACGCCAGAGGGTGGAGGCAGCCACGTCCAGGCCCATGCGCACCTCGAAGCCCAGCTCGCCTGCCACGTCCTCGCAGGCCTTAGCCAGCACCTCAAGCGCTTCCTCCGTCCTGAGCTTGGGGGCCCAGGCACCCTCATCCCCGCGGCCGCCCGTGAAGCCCGGGTCCGCCTTTGCCAGGAGCTCGCCAGCGCGTCTGTGGACTAGGAAGTTAGCCTGGAGGGCCTCAAGCACGTCCGTGGCGCCCACCGGGAGGACGAGCATCTCCTGCACGTCAGGCCCCCTGCCCCTCACGTGCTTGCCACCGCCTATCACATTCCCGAGCGGGTAGGGGAGCTCCTGCACGAGCCCGCCCCCCAGGTGCCTGAAGAGCGAGATGCCCAGCGAGCTGGCGGCCGCTGCCGCCGTGGCCATGGAGACAGCGTAGGCCGTGTTGCCGCCTATGCGGCTGAAGTCCCTCGTGCCATCTACCTCGTGGAGCACCTTGTCCACGAGCCTCTGGTCGGCCGCATCTAGGCCCACTAGTTCTGGCGCCACGAGCCTCTCCACGGCCGCAATAGCCTCGCTCACGCCACCTGGCGGGTAGGGCACCGCCTCCCCGCGGCCGCGGCTGGCCCCCATGGGAGCTATAGCACGGCCGTAGCCGCCAGCAGTGAAGACCTCGACCTCTATGGCCTCTGAGCCACGGCTGTCGAAGACCCTGCGGGCCCTGATGTCCTCTATGATGGTGCTCGACATGGCCTTAAATCCTCCTGACCTCGTAGAACCTGAGCACCTCGTCTATGAGCTCCACGTGGGAGAGGAACATGCGCCGGCAGCAGTAGCGCTTCACGCCCAGGTCGTCCAGCACGCGGGCCGGGTCCTCGCCAGCCTTCACCCGCCTCGCGAACTCCTCCCAGAGGTGGGCTATGGGCTTGCCGCAGGTGAAGCACCTCATCGGTATGATCACGCCCCTCGCCCCTCAGCGCCCTCCACATCGGAGAGCCCATTAATAAGTAGAGCGGTCAGCCAGATATCGCGTGAATGAACGGCACGTTCAGCTCCTCACGGTAGAGCTCAACCTCAAATGGGCTCATGGAGGTTAGAAAACGCCTTAGTTTTTAGCTAAGAGCCCTTCTGGCCCTGAGGAGGCCGAGGGCCTTGAGCGAGGCCGAGCGTAGGGCTGCCGACTGGCTGAAGAAGGGCGCCCGCATGCTCTCTGAGGCCTGCCCTGAGTGCGGCTCACCTCTGTTCGACAGGAAGGGTGAGATATGGTGCCCTAAGTGCAATAAGCCCGTGATCAGCTTTGCCGAGCGCCTCCTCGCCGTGGGCGTGGAAGAGGAGAGCGTGCTCCAGAGGCTGAGGGAGACCATAATAGGCCGTCTGCACGCGCTTGAGAGGAGGCTGAGGTCGGCCAGGGATCCTCAGGAACTCGGCTCGATAGCACACGCCATCTATATCCTCCTGGCTTCCCTAGAGCTGGTGAGGAAGCTCATGGCCAGCGAGCAGGTCGGGCCTTAGGAGCCAGCTCCCCTGGCCACCCTCATCGTGAAGGCCATGTAATCCTCTGCCAGCTGCGCCAGGCTTGGGTCCCTCACCCAGACGCCAACCACGTCGCGCGGCCCCTCGCCCCTCACGCCCATGGGGAGGACGAGGAGGAGCTCCGAGCTGTCTATGACCACGAGGCTGTGGACTATGGTGATCTCGGGGGCCGCGGGCGTGGGCGCCCTCCTCGGCACGGCCACCTCGGGCCCGCCTAGGTCTGGGGCCTTCTCCACGCCCGTGAGGAGCACCCTGACCTCTAGGCCGCGCCAGTAGGCGTTCTTAAGCGTTTCCTTAGCCTTGTCCAGGAAGCCTGTGGCCAGCTTGGAGAGGGCCAGGTAGATCTTGGCCCTGGCCCCCTCGATCATGTTGATCATCTTGCTCTCCACGTTCGCCAGCCCTCTCACCATCCAGACCTCAGAGCGCTCGACCTCCGCGCGCTTCTCGTATATCTCGGCCAAGACGATCCTGGCGTCCTCCACCTCCTTCGTGAGCCTCCTGAGCTCTGACCTGAGCACCTCATCGGGCGGCCTAGCCTTGAACCTAAGCGGCCTCTCGCGCAGGACCTCAACCCAGCCCTTGGCCTCCAGCTTCCTCATGACCTCGTAGAGCTTCGTGGTGGGGACGCCAGACTCCTTGTTTATGTCGGCCACGGTGCCCGAGCCCAGGCACACGAGGGCCGCGTAGGCCAGGGCCTCGTATCTCGTGAGGCCGAGCCGCATGAGGCTTGCCACGATGCGCTCGTCTACCTCCATCTTCACCCCTCTTGTGAATTTTGTTATACCCCTCTAGTGAAGAAAGGCAGAAATGCTTATAAGCCGTTCGGAAAGCCACGCCAGGGAAGAAAAGAGCCTTGAAGCCCGCCGTGGTGCTGAAGAACGTAACCAAACGGTTCGAGGATGTGGTTGCAGTTGACAACTTGAGCTTCTGGGTGGAGCAGGGCGAGTTGTTCGGCCTGCTGGGGCCGAACGGGGCGGGGAAGACCACGACCATAAGGATGATATGCGGCCTCCTTGAGCCCACGGCGGGCGAGGTCTGGGTCTTCAACTTCAGGCAGCCCAGGGACAGGATGGCCGCCTCCAAGTTCATAGGCTACATGCCCCAGCACTTCAGCCTCTACGAGGATCTCACCGTGTATGAGAACATGATGTTCTTCGCCTCCGTCTATGGCGTGCCCTACAGCGTGAGGAGGGAGCGCGTAGAGAAGCTCATAGACCGCTTCCTCCTGACCGAGTTCCGCGACAAGCTGGCTGGCCAGCTCAGCGGTGGCACGAAGAGGCGCCTGGCCCTGGCCACCTGCCTGGTCCACAACCCAGCCCTCGTCATCCTAGATGAGCCCACGGCCGGCATAGACCCGCACCTTAGGTATCTGTTCTGGCGCTTCTTCGAGGAGCTCCGCGATGAGGGCGTTACGCTCATCGTTACCACGCATTACATGGACGAGGCGGAGTTCTGCGAGCGGCTGGCGCTCATGAGGTCTGGCCGCCTGATCGCCCTTGGCACGCCGGAGGAGATCAAGCGCAGGGCCCTGAGGGGGGAGCTCATAAGGGTAACGGTCAGGACATCGCGGCTGCCCACAGAGGCCATAGCGAGCCTGAGGTGCGTGCGCTCCTTCGAGCTCGTCAGCGTTGGAGGCGGCCAGGCGACCTACGTGCTCCTCGTGGAGGACGCTGGCCGCGACCTCATAGAGGTGCTGAGGGGCCTGGAGGCCCAGGGCGTGCGCGTGCTCTCCATAGAGCCCTTATATATCAGCCTGGAGGACGCCTTCCTGGCCCTCACAGGGGGTCTGAGACGATGAGGCTCTGGCCCGTGATAGCCAAGGAGCTCAAGCAGCTCGTGCGCGACCCCAGGAGCCTCCTCATGAACGTGGCCATGCCGTTGCTCGTCATGCTCATGTTCGGCGCTGGCTACGGTGGCCGCCAGACGAGGGCCATACCGGTGGCCGTGGCCAACCTAGACCCGCAGGGGGACCTGAGCTGGGAGCTTATTGACTACATCTTCCAAGCGCCGGGCATAGAGCCGGGCTGCTACGTGAACAGCGAGGAGGAGGCCGTGGAGCTCGTGAGGCGTGGCGAGGTCTATGGGGCCATCATCATACCCGAGCACTTCACGGAGGACCTGAAGGCCGGCCGGAAGGTCTACGTGAAGGTCGTGGTGGACGCGGCTGCCCCATTCGCGCCAACCATCATAAACTCCGCTGTTACGAACGCCCTCTACCACCTCCAGGTCAGCATAGCCGAGGACTACGGCACGGTGGCCGTGGTCATGGAGCAGGAGACGGTCTATGGCCCCAGCATCACGACCATGGAGGGCTTCACGCCGATAACCATGGGCCTCCTGCTCTACCTCGTGCCCATGACGCTCATCTCGCTCTCCCTCTGCCGCGAGCGCGAGAGGGGCACCTACGAGCAGCTCATCATGGCCCCCATCTCGCGCTGGGACATCGTGGGTGGCAAGTTCGCGGCCTACACCATCCTCAGCATGGCGAACATGTTCGGCACGCTCGGGGTAGCCATCCTCGTGTTCAACGTGCGCGTTAGAGGCCCCCTCGTGGACCTGGTGGCCTTCTCGCTCCTCTTCCTCGTGTGCTCCCTCAGCCTCGGCATGCTGATCTCCGTGGTCTCCAAGAACCAGCTCCAGGCCCTGGGCACGTCCATCTTCCTCTTCATACCCTCCCTGCTGTTCGCGGGCATAATCTCGCCGGTGGAGTATATATCGCCCGCCGTGAGGTATGCTATCACCTATACATCGCCCATGTATTACTTCCTCAGGGGCTTCAGGGCCATCATGCTTAAGGGCTACACGCTCCTAGATGTCTGGCAGGAGTGCCTGGCCCTGGCCATCATGACCGTGGTCTTCTTCTCCTCGGCCGTGGTGCTCCTCAAGATGAAGCTGGGGTGAGAGCCGTGTCCGCGCGAAGGGTGCTGGCCCTCCTGTTCGCGCTCGCGGTCCTCTGCCTCTCCCTAGCCAGCCTTCCCAGCCTTCAGCTCGCCTCGGCCAGCGAGCCTCAGGCAGCCGAAGGAGAGGAAGGCGACTTCGAGCTGAAGGATGCCTTCTGGAGCGATTGGAGGGGGAGGGGCCTGAACAACACCTTCTGCGTGGTGCTGAGATACGTGGGCGAGGGTGAGGCAGCCTCCCTGAACGCCACCCTCGATGTCTCAGCCGTCTCGCCAGAGCAGCCCCTCGCGAACGACAGCTACCCCTGGCCCCTGGAGCACGGCCAGGCGGTGCGCTTCTACTTCACCTTCCCCGTCTCCGGGAACGCCACGGCCAGCCACTACAACTTCACGCTCACCCTCACCTACCTGCACGGGGAGGAGCTCCGGGCCTACGAGCAGGTCATCCCGGCCACGGTGGAGGGCGCCCCGCACATGGCCATGTCGTGCAAGACCGAGGAGCTGGAGAAGCTGGTCGTGAACGATGTGGTCTTCTTGGTCGAGAACGAGGGGGATGGCGTGGCCAGGGGCCTGAGGTTCGAGGTGAACCCGCAGAGCCCATACCTGACCGTGATAGGGCCTAACGTATTCGAGCGCGACTTCCTCTATCCTGGCCAGATCTGGCGCGTTCACGTCCAGGTGTTCGTGGAAGCTGGCGAGGCCAGGGCGACATCCTTCCGGGTGGCGGTGAGCTACTCGGACCAGAGGGGGCGCGGCTACACGCAGAACCTGGCCCTAGGCCTCAGGGTGAGCTCGCCACCTGGCCCAGACCTGGAGATAAGGGCGCTCAACGACACCCTGGTGCCCAACCGCGTGAACAAGCTGGCCTTCTGCGTGGAGAACGTGGGCGAGGACGTGGCCAAGGACATCACGGTCTCCTTCTACTCCCAGGTGGAGTTCATGTCCGTCCTGGGCGTGGGGAGCTTCAAGAAGGATGAGCTGAAGCCCGGCCAGCTCTGGAACATCACGGTCTCCGTCTTCGTCCAGCCGCGCGTTTACGGGGCCGCCAGCCTCTACGTGGTCGCGACCTACTCCGACCCGCGTGGTGCTGAGACCCAGGAGGCCTCCCAGGTGGGCTTCAAGGTGGAGGGGGCAGCCGAGCTGGCCATCTCCAAGGTGGTCTACATGCCGCCCGCCGTCATGCCGGGGGACCGCTATGTGTTCCTCATGGTCATCCTCACGAACACAGGAGATTACGTGGCCAAGGAGGTGGAGCTGGAGCTCCTGGGCCTGCCTGGCGTGGTGGGGCCCAGCTACGCGGGCGCTGGGGAGGCCATGATACCCTACATGCCCGTGGGCTACGTGGCCAACGTTACCTTCCTCGTGGACGTGGCCGAGGACGCTGAGCCGGGCTTCTACGAGATCCCGCTCCAGGTGAGGCACGACGGCCTGAACTACACGCTGAAGGTGCCCTTCACGATCAGGGAGAAGGCTGCCTTCCGCGTGGTGAAGCTTGAGTTCTCGCCCAAGCCCTACCCGGGCGCCAAGGGGGTGCGCGTGGTGATAGAGCTCCGGAACATCGCGAACGTAACGGCCCAGGAGGTCCGCATCTCGCTCGTGTCCGCCTACGTGAGGGGCGTAACATCGCTCCTCCTGGGCGACATGATGGGCGGGGAGAAGCGCGTGGCCGTCCTTGAGGTGGACTTCGATGAGGCCTCGCCCCTCAAGCTTGAGTTCGAGCTCCAGGTGAGCTGGAGGCAGGGGGAGCGCTCGCTCACGGACACCATGAGGTGCTCCACGGAGCTCCAGGTGCCCTCTAAGTGGCCTGAGGCCCGGGAGATAGCCATCTGGGTGGGCCTGGTGGCGCTCGGGGCGGCCATCTCCTTCGCGGTCATGAAGGTGAGGCGCGGCTTCTTCTGAGCACGTCAGAGGGCGCGGAAGCACATGCCTTATAAGGTCCTCCGCCTCTGCCGAGCTCGGAGGGAGCCCGGCGTGGGAGGCAGGAAGAAGCTCACCCTCTCCCAGATGGAGAGGCAGCAGAGGCGCCAGCAGCGGCAGGCCAGCCGAGGCAGGCCGGAGGCACGCGAGAAGCACGTGGGAGGTATCTTCCCTCCCGACACCAGCGATGAGGCCTTCTTGGAGGAGCTCAGGAAGATGAAGGTCATCACGCCCTACGCGGTGGCCAGCCGCTACAACCTGCGCTTGAGCGTGGCCAAGGAGGTGCTCCGTGAGCTGGAGAGGAGGGGCTTCCTAGAGCTCGTGGCCGCCAGCCGCTACACGCGCATTTACAAGGTGGCGAGCTAAATGCCCTTGGCCCTCCTATACCACTCTCCAAAGGCTCTGAAGGCCCTGGCTCGGTGCGAGTAAGCGTTCTTCTCAGAGGTGCTCATCTCCGCGAAAGTGCGGCCATCGCCCCCCTCCGGCACGAAGATGGGGTCGTAGCCGAAGCCGCCCGTCCCCCTGGGCTCGTGCGCTATGGTGCCACACGCCTCGCCGGTGAAGACCACGGGCTCAGCGCCCTTCCCATCGCAGAAGGCTAAGGCCGTTTTGAAGCAGGCCCTACGGTCCTCAGCGCCCTCAAGGAGCCTTAGGACGCCCTCAAGGCCTATGGTCTTCAGCACGTAGGAGGCGTAGGGGCCAGGGAAGCCGTTCAGGCCCTCTATGAAGAGGCCCGTGTCCTCCACCAGCACGGGCAAATCCCATTTCTCGGCCGCCCAGCGGGCGCCCCAGGACGCTATCTGGGCCAGGTCCGTGCTCTGGAGCTCTGGCACCTCATCGCGCAGGAAGGCGAGGCTGAGGCCCAGGCTGGCCAGGACCTCGCGGGCCTCAAGATACTTGTGGATGTTCGTGGAGACCAGATACACCACCTTCGGCGGCACCAGGTCCTTAGGCCTCATCGGCACCTCAGGCCAGCCCTCGCTTTTAAGGTCTCTTCCTCCTCTCAGCCACCCAGCGCCCCCTCAGCTCTATCTCGCGCACCTTCTCAATCACAGAGGCCGCCTCCTCACTGCCTACCACGGCCCTGTAGCCGCGCAGGAAGGCCTCCCAGGCCTCACGGGCCACGGCGTGGTGCGTGCTCTCCAGGACGCGCTTGAGAAGGTGCAGGTCCACGCCCCTCTTCTCAAGCTCGCGGGAGAACTCGCTGAGGCCGAAGTCCAAGAGCACGAGGGAGCCATCTAGTGCCACGACCACGTTGGAGGTCGTGATGTCCCCGTGGACGAGGCCGCCCGCGTGGAGGCGCCCCACGAGCTCGCCCAGCTCCTCCAGAGCCCAGAGGGCCTCACGGCCCCTGGAGGCCAGGAGCTCCTTCAGACGCACGCCCTCCACCAGCTCCATCACGAGCGTGGCCGTCCCTAGGTCCACTAGGAAGACCACGGGCGTCGGCACGCCAGCCTCCTTGGCCCGGTGGAGCGCCTGGGCCTCGCGGACCGTCCTACGCGCCCTTATGGCCCTATCAAGCTCCGGGTGCCTGTAGGCCTTCGGCACGCGGTGTTTCACCACCACCCGCCTGCCCAGCCACTCGCCCACGAAGATGTGGGCCTCCGCGCCCCTCCGGACCAGCTCAAGGCCCGTGAGGCCGAGCTCCTCAAGCACCCGCACTCCCTCCTAAGCTGTCGGCTAGTGGCTGGCGGTAAGAGGAGTTCTCTTAAGCGCTGAGCACTACATTATCTACAGGTGGCTGATATGGCCGTGAGCTTAGCCGAGGGTCGTGTGGGCCGCCTCCTCTTCTTCCGCGTGCGGGAGGGGGCTGACCTGCTGGCGGCCATAAAGGAGGCTGCTGAGGGCGCAGGCGTTCACTCAGGCCTTCTGGCCTGTATAGGCGCTCTGAGGAAGGCTAGGCTGGGCTTCTACCTGGGAGAGGGGCGCTACAAGACCATAGAGCTCGATGGGGCGTTAGAGATAGCGTCCTGCCTGGGCAACCTGTCGGAGGGGCCGGAGGGCGAGCTGGTGGTCCACGCTCACATCACGGTCTGCGATAGCGAGGGGCGTGCCTTCGGCGGCCATGTGCTGGAGGGCTGCGTGGTGAGCCCGACTGCCGAGCTCGCGCTGCTGGAGCTCTCGGGTGCCAGGCTGGTGAGGCGCTTGGACGCTGCCACGGGCCTCAAGCTGCTGGCGCCAGCCGAGGCCTCAGGAAGCAAGGCGACCTAAAGGACGGGAA
The DNA here is from genome assembly GCA_964585495.1 of uncultured Candidatus Bathyarchaeia archaeon. Taxonomy (GTDB): domain Archaea; phylum Thermoproteota; class Bathyarchaeia; order EX4484-135; family EX4484-135; genus EX4484-135. Next base: position 3,774 of record CAZPDR010000009.1, on the reverse strand, counting down.
GCCCTTAAGGGCGATGGAGCGGCCTTCAGAGCAGGTGCCCGTCTTGCCCGAGCGAGAGGGAGGGCGGCCTGAGGGGCTAGATGCCTTCTTCAAGGCCCGCTCCGTGGCCGTGATAGGTGCCTCCAGTAAGCCGGGCAAGATAGGGCACGAGATACTGCGCAACCTGGCCCTCTACGAGTATAAGGGCCGTGTTTATCCCATCAACCCTAAGGCCAAGGAAATCCTGGGCCTGAGGTGCTACCCGAGCGTGTTGGACGTGCCAGATGAGGTAGACCTGGCCGTGATAGCCGTGGCCTCTGAGGCCACGCCCAAGGTGGTGGAGGAGTGCGGCAGGAAGGGCGTGAAGGCCATCGTCATCGTCTCCGGCGGCTTCAAGGAGCTCGGCGGCAAGTATAAGGAGGTGGAGGCCGAGGTGGTCCGCATCGCCAGGCGCTACGGGATGCGCATCATAGGCCCGAACTGCATAGGCGTCTTCGATGGCGAGACGCGCATAGATACGTTCTTCCAATCCCGCGAGCGCATGCTTAGGCCGCCGAAGGGGCCGATAGCCTTCATGACGCAGAGCGGCACGTTCGGCTGCACCATGCTGGAGTGGGCTGCCGAGGCTGGCCTGGGCATCAGCAAGTTCGTGAGCTACGGGAACCGCTGCGACGTGGATGAGGCCGACCTGATACGCTACTTCGGGCAGGACCCCGACACGCGCGTGATAGCCATCTACCTGGAGGGCCTGGCGGATGGCCGCAAGTTCATGGAGGCCGCCCGCGAGGTGGCGCCCAAGAAGCCCATCGTGGTCCTCAAGGCCGGGCGCACGGAGGCTGGCTCTAAGGCGGCCCTCTCCCACACGGGCTGGCTGGCGGGCTCAGCGGCCGTTTACGATGCGGCCTTCAGGCAGTGCGGCATCATACAGGCCAAGAACTTCGAGGAGCTCTTCGACATGACGAAGGCCCTGGCCCTCCAGCCGCCAGCCAGAGGGCCTCGCGTGGCCATGGTAACGAACGGCGCTGGCCCCTGCGTGATGGCCGCTGACGCGCTGGTGGAGCGCGGCCTCCAGCTGGCCCAATACGAGCCCGCCACCGTGGAGGTGCTGAGGGCGGAGCTCCCTCCCTTCTGCATACCCGGCAACCCGGTGGACCTAACGGGCTCCGCCACCTCGCGCGAGTATGAGGTGGCCATGCGCGCCCTGCTGGAGGACCCGAACGTGGACCTCCTCATGCCCTTCTTCGTGTTCCAGGACACCCCCCTGGACGAGCGCATCATAGACGTGGTGGCCGAGATGCGCTCCTACGGGAAGCCTATAGTATGCTGTGCGGCTGGTGGCCCCTACACGCGCGAGCAGGCCAGGAAGCTGGAGGGGCTGGGCGTGCCCGTCTATCCCATACCGGAGCGGGCGGTCGCGGCCGCTTACGCGCTGGTGGCTTACGGCCGTGTAAGGAGGGAGCTCGGGTAGAGGAGAAGCGGATGGCATGAAATTTTTAAGCTCGCGCTGCCATTCCGTCTCGGGTGTAGTTCATGTCCATATCGGAGCAGATCGCGGACAAGCTCAGGGCCCTTGAGACCCGTATCCCGGACGTCGAGGCCGGGCTGGTGGTAACGCCAGAGGGCCTCACCATCGCCAGCGCCCTCCCCCCCGATGCGGATGAGGAGCGCATCGCGGCCATGTGCGCTGCCGCCCACAGCACGGCCGAGCGCATCTGCAGGGAGCTCGGCAAGGGGGAGGCTCAGATGAGCCTCGTGAGGGGGGAGGGCGGTTACATACTCGTCACGAGCGCTGGCCCGAGTGCCATCCTCATGATCATGACGAGGCCCGAGGCCAAGCTGGGCCTGCTCTTCTTGGAGATGAGGAGGTTGGCGAAGGAGATAGAGGAGTTGGTAGGGCAGTTCTGAGCTGCACGAACGCTTAATATCTTCTGAGCGCCCCCCTAGGACAGGGCAGCCGCTTGGCCGGAGATGAAAAGCCCATCGTGATAGCCGACGTGAGGGAGAGCAGGCTCGTGATCTTGGAGCTCAGGCGCCTAGGCGCTGACGTGAGGGAGGAGGCCATAAGCCCCGGGGACTACGTGGTGGGCGAGGGCTTCGGGGTAGAGCGCAAGTCCCTCCACGACTTCATACAATCCATATTCAAGAAGAGGCTCTTCGAGCAGGTGGAGCGGTTGAGGCAGGCTTACCCACGCTGCTGCCTGGTGGTGGAGGGCGACCCGCTCAAGATAGCCGCCCTCCCGAACCCCTCCATCTTCTGGGGCGCCCTAGCCAGGCTGATAACGGACGCGGAGGTGCCCGTGGTCTTCACGCCGGATGAGGCTCACACGGCCCTCTTCATCTACTCCCTGGCCAAGAAGCTCCAGGAGGGGGGCGAGAAGGTGCTGGCCCGCTACAAGCCCAAGATGATGAGCCTCCCGGAGCGCCAGAGGTTCATAGTGGAGGGGCTGCCGGGCGTGGGCCCTCGCCTGGCCGACCGCCTCCTGCGCACCTTCGGCTCCGTGAGGGCCGTCTTCAACGCCTCAGAGCACCTCCTGGCCAAGGTGAAGGGTGTCGGGCCTAAGCGCGCCCGGGAGATAAGGGCCGTGATAGACGCGCCCTACCCAGGCCAGGCCAGGTTGGACGAGCTGAGCAGGGCGCGTGGCCAAGCCTAATATGCGCAAGAGCCCGTCTCCCGGCCGGTGGGAAAGGGGCTTGCCCGTGGAGAAGATAGCCATCATGACGGCCTGGAACTCCGACTCAGGCGTGTTCTTCCACGCCTACCCGCTCGTGAGGGCCTGGCGCGAGATGGGCTTAGAGGTCCACGTGCTCTCCTTCATCAAGGAGGACTTCCACGGCCACGTGATGTTCGGCCCCGATGAGCCCTTCGTGATAAGGTGCTTCGGCACGCCCGGGAAGACCAACTTCCTAGACCCGCGCCCCCTCCTCACGCTCGATTACGATGTGCTGGTCCTAGAGGACCTGAAGCAGCTCCCCATGGCCAAGCTAGCGCTCATCTGGCACCGCCTCAGGCGGAAGGCGAGGGCCATAGTGCACGTGCTGCACGAGAACAGCATTCTTGGCCGCAGGCCCCCTCAGCCCCCCGAGTTCTACGCCTTTGACTGGGATGCCGTGGTCTTCTTCGACCCAAGGCAGGAGCGGCTCGCGAGAGCCATCTACGGCGAGAAGGCGCGCTTTATCCCCTGGCCCTGCATGCCCAAGCGCACCGGGGACAAACGTAAGGCCAGGGAGGAGCTCGGCCTGCCTGCCGATAAGCGCGTGGTGCTCTGCTATGCCCGCGGGAGCTACCAGCCCTACCTGCCCAGGCTGCCGGACGAGGCCCTGGAGGATGTGCTCTTCCTCGTGCTCACGGGCAGGGAGTTCGATTGGCCAGATTACCCGCAGGTGGAGGTGCGCCTCACGCCCCCGCTCAGCAACCAGGAGCTGGACCGCTATGCCTTCGCGGCCGATGCCATCGTGCTTCACAAGCTCTCCACGCCAGCCGTGCCGCTCGCCCTCACCTCCACAGCCACCTACTTCTTCCTCGGCACCCTCAGGCCCATCCTGGTGCCCAGGCTAGGAGATCCCTTCGAGCCCCTGGGGCCAGAGGTGCTGAAATACGCGGACAGGGGGGAGCTCCGCGACCTGCTCGTGGACGCGCTTGAGCTAGGCCCGAGGGCGCGGGAGGCCCTGGAGGCGGCAGAGCGCGTGTTGGCCGAGAGGTCGCCCGAGCGGATAGCCCGCATGTTCTTGGAGCTCTTCGAGGAGCTAGCGGGCTAGAGCGCTTGGCTGGGGGTGGGCAAGGGCTGAGGGGGAGAG
>CAZPDR010000008.1:0-14215 GCA_964585495.1 uncultured Candidatus Bathyarchaeia archaeon | reverse complement strand
GGACCTACATGATACCCATCTCGCTCGGCGTGCTGCTGGCCACCAAGGTGGCCCTAATGCTCTTCTAAGACCTCCTTGAGCAAGGCCAGGGGCCTGAAGTCCAGCACCAGGTCGTGCGGGTCCGTGGCCACGAGGCTGAAGAGCTTGGTGGGCCTTATGGCCTTCTTGGGGCAGCTCTCCGCGCACTGGTAGCAGAAGATGCAATGCGCCAGGTCCACCACGGGCACACGAAGCGGTGTCATGCGCTTCCGCTGTTTGTGCAGGCCCGTGATGGGCACGTCGAGCCTCACCATCCTTATCGCGCCAGCCGGGCAGTCCTTGGCGCAGAGGCCGCAGCCCACGCACTTGCCTAGGTCGAGCCAGTGGCGCCCCCTGAAGCCATCGGGCACGTGGACCTCCTCTGGCCGCTCCGGGTATCTGGCCGTGGCCGGACGCTTGAACACGGCCTTGAGGAGCGTTTTCAAGGCATCGCGGAGGATGGCTGGCAGGAGGCCCATCTCACGCCCCCTCCCCGGCTGAAGGCCTGCCCCGCGCGAGCTCCCAGAGCCCGCAGGCCCGGGTGGTGCCATCTCGCACGTCCACCACGACCACGCGATCGGTGCAGGAGAAGCATGGATCTATGCTGGCGAGCGTTACGGGCACGTCGGCCACGTAGACGCCCTTAAGCATCTCCCTGAGCGCGGCCAGGTTGGTGAAGGTGGGGGTGCGTATCTTCACGCGGGCTGGCCTAGTCGTGCCATTTGAGCGCACGTAGTAGAGGAGCTCCCCCCTCGGGGCCTCGACCGTGTAGATGACCTCGCCTGGAGGCACCCGCCTGGGTGCCTTGACCCTCACGGGGCCATCGGGCAGCTTCTCCAAGGCCTCGTCTATGAGGTCTATGCTGACCAGGCACTCCTCCAGCCGGGCCACGTAGCGGGCCAGGTTGTCGCCCTCAGAGCGCACCACCACGCGCATGGCCGAGAGCTCCTCGTAGGCCGCGTAGGGGTCATCGCGCCTCACGTCGAAGTCCACGCCCGAGGCCCTGAGGGTGGGGCCAGCCGCGCAGTAATCTATGGCCTTCTGGCGGCTCAGGAGGCCCACCTTCTCCGTCCTGGCCAGGATGGTCGGGTCCGTGGTGAAGACCTCGAGGTAGTGCTCTAAGCGCTCCCTCAGCTCCGGCAGGCGGGAGCGCATCTTCTGGGCCAGCTCTGGCGTTATATCGCGGCTCACGCCCCCGATGCGGTTGAAGGAGCTTATCACGCGGTTGCCGGTGAGCATCTCCATGAGGTCCATGACGACCTCGCGGTCGCGCCAGATATACATGAAGAGGGTTGAGAAGCCCATCTCCTCAGCCGCGACGCCCAGGAGGAGCATGTGGCTGTGGAGCCTGTTAAGCTCGGCTGCCACCACGCGCAGGTAGCGGGCTCTCGCTGGCACCTCAAGGCCCAGGAGCTCCTCCACGGCCGAGCAGAAGCACATGCTGTGCGCCACGTTGCAGATGCCGCAGACCCGCTCGCAGAGGTAGATGTCATGTATGTAGTCCCTGCGCTCGGCTGCCTCCTCTATGCCGCGGTGGGCGTAGCCTATGCGTATGTCCACGTCCACCACCACCTCGCCCTCGACCAAGAACACGAACCTCTCGGGCTCGTGGAGGGCTGGGTGCTGCGGGCCTATGACGAGCGTGAGATACTGGCCCGACTCGGCCGTGATCACGGGCTGCAGGACGGGGGAGGTCTCCACGGGCCTGATGGTGCGGGCCTCCACCTCCTTCCTCAGCGGGTGGAAGCCCTCTGGCGCGTCATCCGGCAGTAAGAGGCGCCTCAGGTTCGGGTGGCCCTCGAAGGTGATGCCTAGCATGTCATAGACCTCGCGCTCGTGTAGGTCCGCGCCCGGCACCAGGCCCGTTATGGTCGCGACCACGGGCTTTTCCTTGGGCACCCCCACGCGGAGCGTGAGGATGGAGCCCCCCACGCGCAGGTGGTAGAGGAGCTCTAGCTCTTGGCCCAGGTCGGTGCCGGTGATGGCCGAGAGCCTGAGCTCGGGAAAGGCCGCCCTAAGGGCCAGAATGGCCTGGAGGTGCCTGCCTCTCGCCAGCCTCACCTCAGCTCTACGGGGCCCTTGCACGCGCTTGGCCAGGACAGCCTCGCCCAGCTCGCGCTCCAGGAGGCCGAGGCTCGCGGCCAATTCCCCAGAGCACTTAGCATGCTCGGGCTCACGGCCAACGGGCTTGCTCTCCTCGCTCGTGGCCACCGCCTCTCAGGCCAGCTGAGCGGGGAGCCGGATAAGGCTTAACAAGCTAAAACAGGCTCAGGCAGCTCAAGGAGCTGATGCCCGATTTGGCCGTGAGCCCCGAGCTACTGAGGGGCAGGTTCACCGGGAGCCTCCTGGGCACGGCGATAGGGGACTCGCTGGGCGCGGCCTCCTGGCTCCCGGGCTTGAGGGCGCTTGGCCGTGAGCTCGCGGCCAGATATACGGATGACACGCATATGGCCATTGGCCTGGCGGAATCGCTCATAGCCTGCCGCGGCCTGGACAGGGAGCACCTGCTGCGCACCTTCGCGCTCAACTGGGCCGAGGAGCCCTGGCGTGGCTACGGGCCTGGACCGCCCAGGATCTTCAGGGCCTACCTGCGAGGCCAAGACGCGCATTTGGTCGCGAGCTCCCTCTACCCGGGTGGCTCCTTCGGGAATGGCGCGGCCATGAGGATCGCGCCTCTCGCGTGCTTCTACTACGACGCGGGGCCGGAGGAGCTCAGGCGCCTCGCCTACGAGGCCAGCGAGGTAACGCACACCCACCCTCTCGGGAGGGAGGGGGCTGCCCTCCAGGCCTACGCCATAGCCACCGCCATCAGGACGCCTCCGGGGCGCCTGGACCCGGCTGCCTTCCTCGACGAGCTGCTGGCCTTTGTCAGATACGACATTTACAGGCGCAAGCTGGAGGCCGCGAAGCGCCTGCTGGGGCAGCGCGAGGACAGGCGCCTGGTCGTGAGGGCGCTCGGCAATAGCGTGGAGGCCTTCAACTCCGTGCCCACGGCTATCTACGCCTTCGCGGCCACGGGGAGCTTCGAGGAGGCCGTCCGCTATGCGGTGAGCCTCGGTGGTGATGCTGACACTATAGGGGCCATGACGGGCGCTCTGGCTGGCGCCTATTATGGCCGTGAGGCCATACCGGCCCGCTGGCTTGAGGAGGTAGAGGGCAGGGAGCTCCTGGAGCGATTGGCCGTGAAGCTGTGGGAGATAAAGGTCCAGGGCCGTCAATAACGTGTTGGCTCGCGGAGGGCGGCACAGAAGGGGTGCTGGATGGCTATGGCGTGCAGCAGGAAGGCTGCCTTGTCAGATACGTCGCGGCCATGCTGCCTCACGCGGTCTAGGGTGAAATCCAAGGGCCCTCCATAAAGGGTGCCCGGGACGCGGCCGAACCTGCGCATGAGCTCATCGTGCCTCACGTGCGCCTCCTTGGGGCTTAGGTATCTCAGCTCCCACATTCACATCAGCCCTTCCTCGGCTAGGAGCTCCCGGACTAATGAGCGCTGCACGGCCAGCCTTATCTTCTTCGTGCGCCCGTAGCGGCCCATGTTCACCAGCTGGGCGTTCAGGAGGCCGAGCATATCCAGCTCGTTTATGATGCTGCTTATGCGCCTCTGCGTGAGCGGGTTTAGGCCGAGGCGGGAGCAGATGGCCGAGTAGGCCGCGTATATCTCGCCCGTGATGGCCGAGCTGGCGCGCTTGGTGAGCTCATACGTGGCCAGGAGCACGAGCTTCGCGTGCAGCGGCAGGCTCCTTATGGCCTCCACGGTCCTGTCGTGCTCTATGCGCCTAGCGGCCGCGTGGACGTGCTCGACAGCTACGCACCTGGCTCCCTCGCGCTCGGCTAGCTCGCCCGCCACGCGCAAGAGGTCGAGCGCCCTACGGGCATCACCGTGCTCCTGGGCGGAGAGGGCAGCGCATAGCCCTATCACGGGCTCCGAGATGGCGCCCTCCACGAAGGCCAGCTTGGCCCGCTCCCAGAGGATGTCGCGGAGCTGGGCAGCGTTGTAGGGCCTGAAGACCATCTCCTCCTCGCTGAGGGAGCTGAGCACGCGCGGGTCGAGGTGCTCCTTGAACGTGAGGTCGTTTGAGATGCCTATGAGGCATATCTTGGAGCCGTTCAGCTCTGGGCTCAGGCGCGTGAGCTCGTAGAGGAGCGCGTCCCCCCTGGCTTTCACGAGCACGTCTATCTCGTCCAGTATGGCTATGAAGACCACCTCCCGGCGCCTGAGGACTCGCTTGAAGCGCTCCAGCACCTCAGCCTTCGCCAGGCCCGTGAAGGGGACCTGGAGGCCCAGGGAGGCGCACATGGCCGCGAGCACGCGATACTCGGTGCCAGCCATGCGGCAGTTCACGTAGCAGGTCGCCACAGGAGCTCCCACCTGGCGGGCCTTGGCCGTGAGCTTGTCCAGCACGTAGCGGGCCACGGCCGTCTTTCCCGTGCCCGTCTTGCCGTAGATGAAGACGTTGGAGCACTTCTGGCCCCCGAGGGCTGGCGCTAGGATGCCAGCGAGCGTGCGTATCTCGACTTCCCGGTGTGGCAGGCGCTCGGGCACGTAATCATGCCTCAGCACATCGCGGTTCCTGAAGATCAAGCTCCCGCTCAAAAAGCGCTCGAAGACCTCTTCCACGGGGCTGCTTTCGCCTGCCTTCCCCGGAGCTGGCATCACCTCCCGCACCCCCCTGTTTCTACTGGAGGACCTGCGCTGAGGCCGGAGCCAACTTGGTTCCTTGAAATGCCCAAGGAACAGACCCCTCCCTGCGCTCTCACGAGCATGTCGGCTCCTCTTAAGGGGGGCTGTCGAGTCTTCTAGACTAGCCCTGCCTCTGGCGCGGGGATGAGAAGCGCATGAGCTGGCCCGTCCGGTTGGCCGCGAGCATGAGCTCCAGTAGAAGTCGAGGGGTCGGCCGGTCGTGAGGTCTAGACTGCACGGGGCATGTCAAGGCCTGTGGAGAGCTGTGAAGGCACGTTTAAATCTGGCCTGCAACCACGGGACCCCTCCCCTTCCTCTGGAGGAGGGTGCTTCACCATGCCCCTCTCGGTCCATTTCCGGCCATGAGTTCATGGTGAACCTGGTGAAGGCCGGATCCCTGGAGATCTCGCTCCTCTGGCCGAGAGGGCGCCTTTTCTAAAGCTCCAACTTCACAGTCTTCACAGCAAGGCTTTAGGGCCTGTGAACCTGTAGAGGCGGTCGGCAGAGGGGCCCATGCCGCCGAGGAAGCTGAGGATAGAGCTCCAGGACTGGGAGGGCAACAAATACGTGCTGGCCATAGAGGGCCGTGTCACCAGGGACAAGATAACGGCCTTCCTGGATCTGGTGGAGCGCCTAGGAGGTGGCGGTGTCCCGGGCGGGGGGGCGCCCTGGCCCAGCCACCCGGACGACATGACGGCCTTCGAGAAGCTCCAGCTCGTGATAGAGCGCTACTTCCCGGCCACCTGGTTCACCAGCCGCGAGGTCAAGGAGGTCTACGAGCAGGAGTTCGGTGAGCCCATCAAGCTCAGCACCGTCAGCACCTACCTGGCCCGCATGGTGGAGCGCGGCTTCTTGGTCAGAGCTGGCTCTAGCTCGGCCAGGCGATATAGGCTCAGGGAGGAGTTCGCGCCACCCCTCTCGGGCTCCTACTGAATCACGGCCAAATGGCTTGGTCGTGAGCTGGGAGGGCCTATATAATATTGGGGTTCACGGCCAACGGTTTTGGCCGTGAGCTAGGGCTCCCCGATGTAGCCTGGGCTCGCCCCGCTCTGGCCGCGAACCTCGTTCGCCAAGGGGCACTCTCTCCATTCCACAGGCTTTTTCCCCTGGTCGTGAGCCCAGGAAACCATATTATATAACGAGGCTCACGGCCAAGCAAACCGGCCATTAAGCTCACGGCCAAACAGTTTGGCCGTGAACCCCGCTCGGTATTATGGGGCATGGGCGGCCTGGTAGATGGGCGTAGCTGTGAACTCACGGCCAGCTTAGATGGTCGCGAGCCCAGCAGCCGCCTCCTCTTGGCCGTGAGCCTGATGACTTCATGGTGAACTCCGCTTAACGGCCGGGAGTAACGGCCGTGAGTTCGCGACCAAATGGTCGCACTCGCGCTTCCTGGCGATAGCTATAAGCTCATCTGGCCGTGAGCTAGGTGAGAGGTGCGAGCTTGGGAGGAGCTCACCCGTATATCCCCAATTCAGCCGAGAGCTCTAAGCACGAGCTCCTCAAGGCCTTAGGCATATCAAGCCCCGAGGAGCTCTACGCCGACATACCGCCAGAGCTAAGGCTGAAGAGGCGCCTTGTTCTGCCAGGCCCCTTCCCGGAGCAGGAGATCCTGCGCCTGGTGCGCGAGAAGCTCTCCAGCGTGCGCACGGCCCTGGACATGCCCGTCTTCCTGGGCGCTGGCTGCTGGCCCCACCACGTGCCAGCGGCCGTGGACTTCATAGTGGCCCGGACGGAGTTCCTCACGGCCTACACGCCCTACCAGCCCGAGGTAAGCCAGGGCATGCTCCAGGCCCTCTGGGAGTACCAGAGCCTCATCTGCGAGCTCACGGCCATGGACGTGGCCAACTGCTCCATGTATGATTGGGCTTCCGCGCTCGGGGAGGCAGCCCGCATGGCCGTGAGGGTTACGAAGCGCAAGCGCATCCTGGCGCCCAGGATAATCCATCCCGAGAGGCTCGCGGCCCTGAGGGCTTACACGGAGCCAGCTGGCATAGAGGTCGAGCTGGTGCCCTACGAGCCCGAGACGGGCCAGATGGACCTGGAGGCCCTTAAGGCCATGGTGGGGCCGGATGTCGCGGCCATCTACGTGGAGCAGCCCTCCTACCTAGGCTTCCTTGAGGCGCGCGTGAGGGCCATAGGTGAGGTAGCTCACGACCACGGCGCCCTCTACATCGTGGGCGTGGACCCCATATCGCTCGGCATCCTAGAGGCACCGGGCAACTACGGGGCCGACATCGTGGTGGGCGAGGGCCAGCCGCTCGGGAACCACATGAACTTCGGTGGCCCCCTCCTGGGCATCATGGCCTGCCGAGCGGACAGGCGCCTCATCTGGCAGATGCCGGGCCGCATTATAGGCCTGACGGTTGATGCCGAGGGGCGGAGGGCTTTCTGCATGGCCCTCCAGGCCAGGGAGCAGCACATAAGGCGTGAGAAGGCGTCCAGCAACATCTGCACGAACGAGGCCCTCTGCGCGGTCGCGGCTGCCGCCTACCTGGCCCTGCTGGGCCCGAGGGGGCTGAGGGAGCTCTGCGAGACCATCCTCTACCGGGCGCACTACGCCATGAGGGCGCTGGACCGCCTGCCGGGCGTGAGAGCACCGCTGTTCAGGGCACCGCACTTCAAGGAGTTCGTGGTCAACTTCGATGGCACGGGGCTCACGGCCAAGGAGGTCCACGACCGCCTGCTTGAGGCTGGCATCCACGGCGGCAAGCTCATCAAGGCCGAGTTCCCGGAGCTGGGCGAGGCCGCGCTCTACTGCGTCACGGAGCTCCACAGGAAGGAGGACATCGACCGCTTGGTCGCGGCCCTGAGGGCCATCCTGGGGGCATGAGAGCATGGGCGCGGGAGGAGCTCCAGCTCCTAAGCTCACGGCCAAACGGCCTCACGGCCAACCGGCCTTCAGGCAGGCCCGCTGGGATGAGCCTCTCATCTTCGAGCTAGGCGCCCCAGGCAGGCGCGGCTACCTGCCCCCTCGGCCGGAGCGCGAGTTGGTCGCGAGCTTAGGCCCCCTGGAGGATCTCCTGCCCAAAGAGCTCCTGAGGAAGGAAGCGCCTCGCCTGCCAGAGCTCTCCGAGCCAGAGGTTGTGAGGCACTTCACGCGCCTCTCCCAGATGAACTACTGCGTGGACCTCGGCCTCTACCCGCTCGGGAGCTGCACGATGAAATACAACCCGAAGGTATGCGACCAGGTGGCCAGCCTACCGCAGGTGCGCTGGGCTCACCCATGCCAGGACGAGCGCACCGTCCAGGGCCTCCTGGCCATCCTCTACGAGCTCCAGCGCTGGCTGGCCGAGATAACGGGCACCCACGAGGTATCGCTCCTCCCCTCAGCAGGCGCCCACGGGGAGTTCCTCGGCTGCCTCATCATACGCGCCTACCACAAGCAGAAGGGCGAGCTGGCCGAGAGGCGTGAGATGATAGTGCCCGACAGCGCCCACGGCACCAACCCAGCGAGCGCGGCCATGGCGGGCTTCAAGGTCATAACGATTCCCTCTGGCCCAGATGGCTGCGTGGACCTAGAGGCCCTGAAGGCCGTTGTCTCGCGCCGGACGGCTGGCCTCATGCTCACGAACCCCAACACGCTCGGCATCTTCGAGCGCCACATCAGGGAGATAGCCGAGATAGTGCACGACGCGGGCGGCCTCCTCTACTACGATGGCGCCAACCTGAACGCCATCCTCGGCAAGGCCAGGCCAGGCGACATGGGCTTCGACGTGGTCCACATAAACCTCCATAAGACCTTCGCCACACCACATGGCGGAGGCGGCCCCGGAGCTGGCCCGATAGGCGTGGTGGAGGAGCTAGAGCCCTTCCTGCCCGTGCCGCGCATAGCCTTCGATGGCGAGCGCTACTACCTGGACTGGGACAAGCCCCTCGCGGTCGCGAAGATAAGGGCCTTCCTGGGCAACGTGGCCGTCCTGGTCCGGGCCTACGCCTACATCCTTGCCATGGGGCCCGAGGGCCTGGAGCAGGTGGCCGAGATATCCGTGCTGAACGCGAACTACCTCAGGCGCAAGCTGGCGGAGCTCCCGGGCGTTGAGGTGCCCTATGGGGCCGATAGGCCCTGCAAGCACGAGTTCGTGGTGAGCTTCAGGCCCCTGGAGCGCGAGAAAGGCGTCCGCACGCTCCACGTGGCAAAGCGCCTCCTGGACCACGGCCTCCACGCGCCCACCATTTACTTCCCGCCCATAGTTCCCGAGGCCTTCATGGTGGAGCCCACGGAGACCTACGAGGTCGAGGAGCTAGACCGCTTCGCCCGAGCCGTGGAGGCCATCATGGCCGAGGCCGAGCAGGAGCCAGGCCTGGTGCTGAACGCGCCCTACAACACGGCCGTCAGGCGCGTAGATGAGGCCAGGGCCTCACGGCCGAGGACCATGGCCCTCAGCTGGCGCATGCTCAAGGCAAGGGAGGCCGAGGGATCTAACCAGCACCTCTGACAAGCGCAAGCCCGAGCGCCGCCCGTTGGGGAACGGGCCTTAAAGTTAGTCCTCGTCCGTTTTCTCGTCCTCGCACAAGAGGATGGAGAGACAGACACGCACGTCCTCTAGCTCATCTCGCGTCAGACCGTAGAGTTCCGCTATGAGCTCATCTATGCGCTTTTCAACAGCCTCAAGCTCCCTGAACTGCCCGCTTGAGACCAGCTCATGGGCTCGCTTGGACAACTGGACCAGCTCGCGGTGAATGCGGTTCCCCGGGTCATAACGATCTATCTCCACGCGCTCGATCACGTGAGTGGAGATCTGGGTCTCGACCATGAAGCTCTTCACGAGCAATCTAACGGGAGATGAGTTAAGGAGGGCGCAGAGGTAGTGGGCCTCATCCTCGTCCTTAAGCGGCACTAGCATCAGCTTATGCGCGGGTATCACTACCTTCTTGCCAACATATCTGTCCTCCACCGGCGGCACCAACGCGCAGGTGAGTTCCGCAGCTTGCTCTCTCCAGACGACTTTATAGGGCGCAAATGTGTAAGGGCCTATGTCCACGTAAAGCCCATACCAGGGCCCTCCTTTGCCAGCTAGCTTGTAGATGCTCCTGCTCTTCAGCTCCTCCTTGAAGTTCGTGAAGAAGCCGAATACGCCCGGATACCTTACCTTCAGCTCACTCTCAGGCAGGTTAATCCCGTGTTTATCGGTTGGCACCACGATGTAAAGCGTCGGTCTCGCGAGCCAGCGAGCTACGTCGCGGCCCCTGAGCAACGGATAGACGAGCTCCGGCTCCACCGCCCACTCAACTTGCCTTACCTTCTTCTTGGCGCGCTCAAGCACGTTCCGCACCAGCAGGCGGCCATCTGGGGCCTCACATAGCACCTCGACCCAGTAAGCAGCGTTCAGACCGCAATATACTCCAGCATGTGCCACGTAGGCGGAGCGGCCTATCAGCTTCCTTACCGCGTTGTAAGCTCTTCCCGTCAGCGTGGCCCAAGGCGAGTTCCGTACCTCGGGATCGAGGGGGCGCGCCTCAAGCTCGTAGCGCTTGGTCATCGCGAGCACCTCGCTGAGAGAGGCATCGGTAGGTATCTCGCCCCTCACGGCCTTCTTCCATAACACATATGGCACTGGGTATTCTGTGGGCTCGCCCAGGCGGCAGATGATGATGGCTGTTCTGTTCTGGGCGCCCTCGAAGGGCTTGAGCTCCACCATGTCATGGACCTTCAGCACGCGGAAGGGCGTGGTCTTATCGCGGGTCATGCTGGGTATGGTGAAGTTCCTGAAGCCCGTGCCAGCCATACTTTTGAACACAGTCTGCGTGATGAGGAAGCCAAACATGCCTCCCTCGCGCAAGTAGAGGTCCATGCAGCGGTAGACGAAGAGCATGGCTATGTCCTTCTTCACGCGGCCCAGGCCACGGCCAGTGGGCAGGAGGTTGTAGTGGGCCCAGAGGACCCTCGTGCGCCTCCTGTAGCCCTCGGGCAAGCTTTCCCAGTTCACCCAGGGCGGGTTGCCCACCACGAAATCGAAGCGCCCTTTGAAGAGGGGGGCGAAGGAGTTCTTCAGTATGCGGAGCCAGATGCGGTTCTTCTGCTCCCTCTCCAGCTCCAGGAACCTGTCGTAGAGCTTGGCCAGCCCCTCTATCGCGTTATCGCTCAGCTCCCTGAGCTCGCGCTTGAGCCAGGCCTTAAGCTGCTCAGGCGTGTAGCCCCGGTGCAAGCACTCATCCATAATGGACAGCGCGCGGCCGAGTTTCTCCTTCTCGATCACCTCGGCTGGGACCTCGAAATCTCCCACGCTGGTGCTCAGGACCAGCACATCGCCCGTGAGCTGGGGCTTCCTCTCTATCAGGATGGAGTCGGCTAGGTAAATGGGGATCTCTATCGGCTCCCTGCGCGCCCAGAGGAGGGTGCGGCCAAGCTGTATGAGGTAGTTCGCCCTAGCGGCTATGACGGCCAAGGGGTTTAGGTCGAAGCCCACCACGTTCTCCGTGATGGACTTTATCACGAAGTCGAGACGACCAGCATACAGCTCCCAGTTCTCCTCGACCACCTCCTTCAGCCTCTCTATGGCCAGGACCAAGAAGGTGCCCGAGCCACAGGCCGGGTCCAGGAGCCTCAGGCTGAACGGTGTCTCAGGCCCTTTCTCGCGCGCCAGCTCGCTTAAGCGCTCAACTGTGAAGCCTACTTCATCTAGGACGAGTTCCGCCAGCCAATCTGGCGTGTAGTACTCACCGAGATCATGCCTTACCTTCTTGGGCACGAGGCGTTGGTAGAGGCGCTTAAACAGGTCTCTCACGTACCCTGGCTCCAACTCAACGGTCCCTATCTCGTAATCGGAGAGCACACGCACCAGATGCCAGATGGCCTCCGCGAGCTCGCGATCCCATACATGCAGGTACCAGGCGAAGTAGTCGGCTTCCGTGAAGTTCACCACACCCACCTGGCGGAAACGCTCGCCATCCTCAAGGCGCTTGAACTCCTCCCTGAAGGCTAACTTCTCCTCATCGCCCTCGGCCACGTAAGCTTCTTCAAGCCTGCCGAAGAATGACCTAAGGATGGGGGCAGTACATAGGACCGCTACCTCAGCAGCTATGAGCTTCATGACGAGGGCATAATAAGTGTGGATGGCGAAGAGCAAAGCCTCGCAGTTCACCTTGCCTTTTATGCCATATTCCTTCTCCAGCCCTCTCAGCTTCTCCGGCTTATAAGCGCATACCTGGGAGAACACACGTTTCCAGTCCTCAAAGAGGGCACGAACACGCGGATCTGTGCGGCCGTGGTCCACCAGCTTCCGGTAAAGGACCTCGATCAGCCTTCTGGCCACCGGGCTCTTAGGCCCCAAGCCCTCAACTATCATGTCCGGGCTAAGAGCTCTCCTGCTGAGGCCGGTGAAGGCCTGAAGCCACATGGCCACAGAAGCGCTGTTCACGGGCAGTGCTCGCTCTTCCCAACGCCCCGCCCTGAACCTCACGAAGATTATGGTGTGTCCGTCCACTGCCACGCCAAGGAAACGCCTCTTGTCCTCTCTCCTCTCGCGGGAGAGGGCCTCTATATAGATCCTTAGCTTGTTTATCGCGTCCTCTCTACCCTGCTTGGTGCTGAGAACTCCGGGCGCCTTGTACTCTATGACCAAGTAGCCGTAAAGAGCATCGGGCCTCCGCCTCGCGCCACAAACCACGGTGGCCCGCTCATACTTGCCGAAGGCCACATCTAACTTATCCAAGGCTTTTGAGCGCAGGATGTGCTCTACTCTGACGCGCAGATCTTCTTCGGTGGCTGATTCCTCAGCTGCCTGCCTTATCTGAACTGCCAATTCCTCAGCATCTACACCCTCAAGGCCTTCTCTCTTAGCCATCGGTTATTTCATAGCGCTGTGCTGAATAAGGCTTTATACTAAGGCCAATATGCGCTAGACCCAGGTTAGGGAACCTGGCCTGACATCAGTTCACGAACCCGGTTCATAAGCAGATCATAAAAGCGCTCATGTGCTCGCGAGCAGGAGGGGCCTCCATGCCTCAGGCGCCCTACGATGTGGCTGTCATAGGGGCTGGCCCAGCTGGCTCCTCAACAGCTGCCGAGCTGGCCAAGAGGGGCTTCAGGGTGGCCCTGCTGGAGGAGCACGCCCAGCCTGGCGTCCCCCAGCACTGCGCTGGCATGCTCACGAAGAAGGCCTGCAGGTTCCTGCGCATTCACGTGCCCCGCGAGGTCGTGCAGGCTGAGCCAGCTCGCATCTGCCTCCGCTACGGCTCCCTGGCCCTTGAGGCGCGGTTTGAGCTATACATCGTGAATCGCTCCCTCCTCGACCAATACTTGGCCGAGAGGGCAGTTGAGCGAGGCGCGGAGCTCATCACATGCTTCAAGGTCGTGAGCATGGCCAGAAAGGAGGGCCTCTGGCGCCTTAAGGCCAGGGATGGCCGCGAGCTCACGGCCAAGCTGGTGGTGGGCGCTGATGGCTATAAGGCGAGGAGCGTGAGGCTGGTGGGCCTCAGCAGGCCGAAGGAGGCTGCATCCTGCCTTCAGTATGAGCTGGAGCTCCCGGGCGAGGTGGACACGGGCCTGGTGGCCTGCTACTTCGGCTCTGAGGTAGCCCCGGGCGGCTACGCCTGGGTGGTGCCGATAGGCGAGCGCTCCCTCCGCGTGGGCCTCGGCGTGCGGAAGCCAGGTGCCCGCCACCCGGCCAAGCACTACCTGGACAGGCTCGTGAGGGAGCTCTTCCCGGGCGCCCGCGTCATGAGGCGCCTAGCTGGCCTGGTGTCCGTGGGCGGCCCCATGAGGCCCAGCTACGCGGATGCCTTCCTAGCCGTGGGAGAGGCAGCTGGCCAGGTGAACCCCATCACGGGGGCTGGCTGTGCCTCAGCCATAGCCTGCGGCCGCATAGCCGGGCGGGTGGCCGCTGGAGCGCTTGAGGAAGGCGATCTCTCGGCCGGGAGGCTGGCGGAATACGAGCGGAGGTGGTGGGACCTCCTCGGCCTGAGCTACCAGCTCGCCCTGAGGCTCAGGGCGCTCCTGGAGGCCATGAGCAGGCAGCAGCTCATCAAGCTGGCCAGGGCTTCCTCCTGGGCCCTAAGCTCGGGCCACGCGGGCCTGGCGGTCCTCTGGGCTCTCGCGGCCAGGCCGGAACTCCTCAAGCTCCTGCCCTACTGGCGCAGGCTCAAGCTCCTGCCCTACTTCTAACGCCACGCGCCAGCCCCCTCCACATGCCTTATTAGGCCCCTCGGCCCCCTAGGGCCGCGTGAGAGCTTGAGCTCCGAGGAGCTAGAGCAGATGGTCAGGGAGAGAGTGGGGAAGCTCATAGACCCGGAGACGGGCTTCACCTTCGAGGAGATGGGCCTCATCAAAGAGGTGAAGGTCGAGGGCGATGCGGTCGAGGTGGTCTACAAGCCCACCAGCCCCTTCTGCCCCATGGCCCTCAGGCTCGGCCTGGACATCCGCCGGGCCGTGGAGAGCATAGAGGGCGTGAGGTCCGTGCGCGTGATCTGCGCTGGCCACCTCATGGCAGATGCCATCAACCGGGTGCTCAACCGCAGGCGCCCCCGGTAAGCCTTTTAGGCCCGTCGGCCGACGTATAGCGGTGCCGATGAGGA
>CAZPDR010000007.1:7595-14253 GCA_964585495.1 uncultured Candidatus Bathyarchaeia archaeon | reverse complement strand
CCTTCCTGGAGAACCTGAGGTCGTGCTCAAAGCACTTCAGCAGGAGCTCCCAGTGCAGGGGGCCGAAGGTCTCCCTCAGGTAGGCGAAGCCCTCCTTCTCCAACATGGACCTGCCCATGGGGACGAAGAGGAGGGGGAAGAGCCAGCACCCGTAGCCCCTCAGCTGCTCCACCAGGTCCAGCGTGGCCAATACGTCCATGTCGTTCTCGCCGGGGAGGCCCAATATCATGGTATTGCAGGGGAGCAGGCCGTTGTCGTTCAGTATGCCTGTCCCCTCCACCACCAGCCAGGGCCAGTCCTCGGGCTTCCAGGGCCTCGGCTTGCCAGCCATATAGCGCCTTATGAGCCTCGGGCTGCCCGTCTCAAGCCCGACCTGCGGGAACTCCGGCTCCACATCATAGCCGAACGTGTGGGCCCACTCCGCTAGGACCTCCTTGGCCGCTACCACCGTCGAGAAGGACAGGTGGCAGAAGCCAGCCCTAACGCCAAGGCCCTTGAGGCCCCTGGCCAAGGACATTACCGCCCCCGGGTTGACCTTTATGCCCTTGGCGCCGTAGAGGAGGCCGTCCTCCGTGATGAGCCCTATGTGCTTGAACCCGGCCCTGATGTTCACCTCGGCCTCGGCCAAGACCATGTCGAGGGGCATGCTCCTGAAGTTGAACATGGTCGGGTTGCAGAACTGGCACCTCCTAGGGCACCCACGGGTTATCTGGACGAGGCCCGTCCTGGATGGACCTCTTATGGCCGGTATTCTCTCCACCGGGACGGAGCCACCGTCCACCTCCGGGGGCAGGTCCCGGCCCTCCAGGGCCATCTTACACAGCTCCGGGAAGACCAGCTCCCCCTCCCCGTGGACGAGGCAGTCTATGCCCAGCTTCTCCCTAAAGGGCCTTAGCTGCCAGGTCCCAGGCCCCCCTACCACGAGCTTGAAGCCGTATCTTGCCTTAAGGGGCCTCAGGACCCTCATCAGGTTGAGGAAGAGGAGTTCGGTGCAAGATGGGCCGCCCCCCGCGAGGGAGCGGAGGGTATGGGGGACAGGAGCTAGCCCCAGGGGGTCTAGGACGTGGAGGCCCAGGACGGCCGTGTCCGGCCCAACGGCCCTGTCCAGGGCCTCCGGCGGGACTACGGCTACCTCCTCTTCGCCGAAGCCCGAGGCGTAGAGGGAGGCCTCCAGCTTCCTAAGGGCGTAGGGGGCCAGCTTGGCCCGGCCATCCCTGTCGGCCTCCATGGGCGGTGCGAGCGCCCTGGCCAGGACATACCTGGGCACCAGCCTGTAGGGCAGGCAGAGCAGGAAGCCCAGCCAATCGGCCCCGCTGTAATCCGTCATGGTAGCCCTGTCTGACGTCAGCACTATCCTGTAGCCCATCCCCCTCACCATTAACCGCTGGCCTAGGAAGCGCCAGCACGGCTTAAGCTTTTTCGGCCTCCCATGAGGCCAAGAGCGTGATGGCTAGGCCCTCCATACGAGCTCCCCAGCGCCTCGCAAGCCTTATAAAATAGCTCAGTTAAGTTAAACAGCCCTAACAGAGGTAGGAGCGCGATGTGGAGGTGGCGTAGGAGGCGGGGAGGGCCTGCTGGGCCACCAAGACCCCCTAGGGGAGGCACAACGCTGGCGGACCTGGAGCAGGGGGCGGAGGCCGTGGTGAGGGGCGTGATCGCGGGCTACGCCGTGGCCCGCAGGCTGGCGGACATGGGCCTCACGCCTGGCACGGTGGTCCGGGTGGTGCGCAAGAACGCCCTCATGGGCCCTATTGAGGTGGAGGTGCGCGGCACCCGCCTCCTCCTCGGCCGAGGCGTGGCCTCCAAGGTGTTGGTGGAGCCCAAGATGGGGCCGCCGAGCCCCCTAGGCCCCTGAGAAGCAAGCTCGGCTCTGGTTGATATCCGATGAGCATATTCTGTGCTACGTCCGATAATTAATTTTTATAGGGAATTAGCCGTGCCTAACAAGGTATGAGCGGGCGCCAGGGCCGTGCCAAGAGGGTGCTGAGGGTCGCGCTGGCGGGGAACGCGAACGTGGGGAAGTCGGCCCTCTTCAACCAGCTCACGGGCCTCAACCAGCGCGTGGGCAATTGGCCCGGCAAGACGGTGGAGAAGGCGGAGGGGACGCTCTACTACAAGGGCTACCGCATAGAGGTGCTCGACCTGCCGGGCATCTACAGCCTCTCCGCCTACTCGCAGGAGGAGCTCGTGGCCCGCGAGTATATCGCTGTCGAGAGACCGGACGTGGTGATAGATGTCGTTGATGCCTCCGCCCTGGAGAGGAACCTCTACCTCACGCTCCAGCTGCTTGAGCTAGGTGCCTGCGTGGTGGTGGCGCTCAACCAGGTGGACTTCGCGGCCAAGAGGGGCATAAGGATAGACCACAAGGCCCTCTCCGACCTGCTGGGCGTGCCCGTGGTGCCCACCGTGGCCATCACCGGCAAGGGCCTTGAGGAGCTCCTGGAGGCCGTGATCGCAGCAGCAGAAGGGCATGTCCCCTGCAGGCCCGGGGGCTTCGCGTTCAAGGACGACGTGGAAGCCCGCGTCAGGAGGTTGACGGAGGCCGTGGAGGAGAAGCTGGCTTCCTCAAACGCCAGGCTCGATTACCCGGCTAGGTGGGTGGCCATCAAGCTCCTAGAGCGCGACCCCCACGTGGAGGAGCTGGTCTCATCCCTCCCCTCCGGCCAGGAGCTCCTCTCCCTGGCCTGGGAGCTGGCTGCCGAGCTGGAGGCCATGCATAAGGCGGCCTCGCCCGTGGTGCTCGCCTCAGAGCGCTACGCCATCGCGAGCCTCCTAGCCCGGAGCGTAACCACCTTCACGCGGAGGCCAAGGCTCACGCTTGAGGAGCGCCTAGATGCCATAACCTGCCACCGGGTGCTGGGCTACGCCATCCTCGGCCTGACGGCCGTGGCCACCTACGCGCTCATCTTCGGCGTGGGCAACCTCATCTCGGGCCTCATGGAGGATGCCTTTGAGGCCTACCTGGTGCCCTGGCTCACGGCCACGCTTGAGCCCGCCCTGCCCGGCTGGGCTCTCGACTTGATATTGGGAGGTGTCCTAGAGGGCCTATTCGGCGGCCTGGCCATCGTGCTGCCCTACCTCCTGCCCCTCTACGTGCTCATAGCCGTGCTGGAGGACACGGGCTACCTGCCGCGGGCCGCCTGCCTCATGGACCCCGTGATGCACAAGATGGGCCTGCACGGGAAGGCCTTCATACCGCTCATCCTCGGCTACGGCTGCAACGTGCCTGCCTGCGTGGGCTGCCGCGTCATGGAGACGGACAGGGAACGCACCATCGCTGGCTTCGCGGCCATCTTCGTGCCCTGCTCGGCCCGAACGGTCATAATAATGGGCCTCGTGGCCAAATACGTGAGCATTTGGGCTGCCCTCACGCTCTACGCCATCAACCTGGCCATAATCTTCGCGATGAGTCGCCTGGCCTACGAGATCCTGCCGGGCGAGGCCGTAGGGCTCATCATGGAGATGCCGCCCTACCGGGTGCCCATGCTGAAGTCCATAGCCCTCAAGACCTGGGCCCGCGCGAAGAGCTTCATGCTCCTCGCCCTCCCGCTCATAGTGCTCGGCAGCGTGGCGCTCCAAGTGCTAGATGCCCTCGGCCTGGTGTGGCCCACGGTCATGGCCCTAGCGCCTCTCACGAGCGGCTGGCTCCTCCTGCCGCCGGAGGTGGGCTTCCCCCTCATCTTCGGCTTCCTGCGCAAGGAGCTCGTGCTGACGCTCCTCGTGGACGTGGCTGGCGGAGACCCATCGGCTCTCATGGGGCCGGGCCAGATGTATGTCTTCGCCTATGTGTCCATGATATACGTGCCCTGCGTGGCCACCGTGGCCACGCTCGTGAAGGAATACGGGTGGGCGAGGGCGGTCCTCATGTCCCTGGCCTCCGTGGCCCTCGCCATCGCCACGGGCGGCCTGCTGGCCCACCTCCTCGCCTGGCTCGGCTGGATGTGAGTTAGCCCTAAAAGGCTGGGCAGGCCCCCTCCCGCGAGGGCAGCGTCATGAGAGAGGCCGTGAGAGCAGCGATCGCGAGCGTGGTGGTGCTCTCCCTCCTCGTGGCCGCTGGCCTGGCCATGTATGCCAGCAGGCCCCTCCCCGGAGCTGGCGTGAAGCACCTCAGGATAGCCTACGCCATGATGCTGCCCGGGAGCTCCACCGTGCCGCACAAGAGCATGGTCGAGGAGGTGGTCTCGGCCTTCAGGAGCTGGTATAAGGAGCACTACGGCGCGAATGTGGTCGTGGACGTGGACTATCACGATGCCGCTGCCTTCGCGAAGCAATTGGGCCTGGGCAGGCTGAAATACGATGTCTGGTGGGGTGGCCGCGTCCAGGACTTCGAGGCCCACAGGGACCTGCTCTTGCCCTTCAACTCCACGGCCAAGGAAGAGCTCAACCGCACGTGCTGGAGCTGCCCTCTCATGGATCTTGAGGGCCCCACGCCCACATGGTATGCTTGGTGCCTCTACGCTGTCTGCCTGCTTTACGACCCGGAGCTCCTGCCTAATGCGCCCAAGAGCTGGCCAGAGCTGGCCGACCCGCGCCTGGAGAACCAGGTCATAGCCCCCGACCCGGGCGTGGACCCGTTCACGTGGGGGGTGGCTCTCTCCATTTACGCTTCCGAGGCCTGGCGCCTGGGGAATGAGAGCTCTGGCTGGCGCTCGGCCTGGAACATCTCCCTGACGTTCTGGGGCCTCTCGGACAGCCTGGCCTCCAAGCCCTTCCCGAGCGCCCTTGAGGTAGCTGCTGGGAGGAAGGCGGCCATCCTCTGCTCGGACATCGTGGCCTACCACATGCTCCTTGAGGCAGGCTACTCGCACCTCAGGTTGGCCTACCTGAACGGGACGCTCCTCTTCCCCTGCCCCGTGGCCGTGCTGAAGGGGGCCGCCCACAAGCAGGTGGCGAGGGCGTTCGTGGACTTCCTCCTCTCCAGGGAAGGGCAGGCCATCGTGGCCAAGCACCTCATGCCTGTCAGGCCGGACGTGGCCGTGGAGGAGCCCGTGAGGAGCCCCTTCAGGCCCGATTTCCCGGCCGTGAGGGCCGTCAACCGCACCTTCTTGGACATGGCGGCCGAGTTCATCCACGATTACCACCTGAGCTGGGTGGTGAAGCTCTACGATGGCTCGGGGAAGGAGGGCAGGCTCAGGACGGCCTGGCTCTGGGTCAGGAGGGCGGCTCAGGTGGCCGAGGCCAACGAGAACGCCACGCGCCTCTACCAGCTCGCGCTCGGCAACCTCACGCTCATGTGCAGCTACGTGGCCCGGGAGGACGTGGACCACATCTACAACCAGACGGGCGGCTGGGTGGAGAAGGGAGATTACATAGACGAGTGGCTGAGGAAGGCGGAGGAAGCCTACAGGAACGCTGTGGAGAACGCGAGAAAGGCCGTAGAGCTCTCAACAGCAGCCGCCGCTAACGCACGTGATGCTCCCTAGGCGATATCAGGAACTTGCTGCTAGGATTTTAAGAGCGCTAGACTATGACGGGAGGACATGGGGGAGCAGGAGGAACTCCTTGAGCGCATGGAGGCCGAGGGCATCATTGAGAGGGCCTCGCCACCCGAGGTGATGAGGAAGCTCGGGGAATGGGAGATGGCGGAGTTCTTCGGGCTCGAATACCAGCTCCAGGTGCTAGCTCGTGCGGCGTGTCTAGCGCTCAGCTCAAGGCCACGGGAGCAGGCTAGCGAGGGCGGGCCCGTAGCCGTGCTGGTCTTCGGCTACCCTGGCACCGGCAAGACGGTGCTCTTTTACCTGCTCGTGGAGAAGCTGGCAAGGGACTACCAACTCCAGGTCGAGGCCCTCAGGGTGGACTGCGTAAGGCTGGCATCCCTCTACGGGCCGGAGGAGGCGAGAAGGGCCCTGAGGCACGTAGAGCACTGGGTAAGCGAGCGAGAAGGGCACGCGATTCTGTTCTTGGACGGGGCTGAGGCCATAGCCCTTGAGCGCGATATGGGTAGGGCATCCGTGCTCAGGGAGCTAGCCCTCTGGGCCCGGTCGCTCTGGGGCAGGAGGGGGTTGCTCATCGTATTGGTGACGAGCCGTCCGGACATGGTAGATGACGCCGTGAGGAGCAGGGTGGACTTCTTGGTATATGTGACGCCGGAATTGGGCAGGGAGGCGGTGAGGAAGAACATCAGGAGCTTCACGACCTACTTCTGGAGGAAGGAGCTCCTCCGGTGGGCGAGCGCTGCCATGCCCGAGCGGGCGGACGAGCTGGAGAAGGAGCTCATGCGCATCATAGGGCACGAGGTGGTGGAGCCCGTGGTCAGCAGGGATCCTCAGGTGGCCAGGCTCATGGACCAGTTGGCCGAGGAACTAGTAGCGGACGCGGAGCGCGTCTGTAGCCTGAGGAGCCTCTACGAGGGGGTGAGGCTGGCCGTCAAGCTCTTCGCGCGAGCACGCCTCGGGAGGCTGCCGAGCCGTTATCCGCGGGCCCTGTTGGCCGAGGCCGAGCGGAGGCTGGGGAGAAGGCGGGAAACCCCTGCCGGTGATTACGAGGAGGCGAGAGACGCTCTGAGGTCCCTCGTGAGGGACTTCATCGTTGAGCACCTGGCGGCCTACCTGAGGGCGCTTAGAGGCCCCTTCCCCCTCTACAGCGACATCGTGAGATACGAGCGCCAGCACCACGAGCTCGTGAAGGCCGCTAAGAGGAGCATGCGGGATCTGACGAC
>CAZPDR010000007.1:3526-7495 GCA_964585495.1 uncultured Candidatus Bathyarchaeia archaeon | reverse complement strand
GTAGCCGTCCTCTTGAGGTAGATGCCCTCATCAGGGCACGCGAGGGCGGCCAGACCTGACCCTCCCCGGGGAAAGCCTTATCTTAGGGGCCAGCCCCACCCGCACGTCGAGCCATGTCGAGAGCGCGTGCTAGGGCGAGGGCGTTCGTGGCCAGGGGCATAGCAGCCCAGGTGCCCAGGATATCCAGGGGCCTGCCTGTGGGGGCCATCATAAGGTGCGCGGACAACACGGGCGCCAAGGAGCTCAAGCTCATCCAGGTCGTGGGCTACAAGAGCCGACTGAGGCGCATACCGGCCGCCCGCGTGGGCGACATGGTGGTCGTAACGGTCTACAAGGGGAAGGCGGAGATGAAGAAGCAGGTGTTCAGGGCCGTCATCATAAGGCAGAGGAAGCCCTACAGGAGGGCGGATGGCACCTGGGTGCAGTTCGAGGACAACGCGGCCGTCCTGGTCTCGGAGGACGGCCAGCTCAAGGGCTCCGAGATAAGGGGGCCCGTGGCCAGGGAGGCAGCCGAGCGCTGGCCCGGCATAGCCAGGGCGGCCAGCATCATCGTGTGAGGGCTTCCGGCGGGACGGGCCTTTAGGTGCCCTGGCGGCACAGATAGCGCCCCTCTCGCAGGCAGCGCAGGCACCTCAGGCCATCTGGTGCGTTCAGCATGAAGTCCGCCAGCCTCTTGAAGGCGCGCACGGTCTCCTCGTGCAGGACGTGCTCCATGGCGCAGGCATCTAGCTCGGCTAGGGGTTCCCTCAGGCCCAGGGCCATGAGGAAGGCCTTCAGGACGGAGTGCCGCTCTGCCACTCTGGTCGCGATGGCGAGACCAGCCTCGGTGAGCTCCACCTTGCCGTAGCGCTCGTAGCGCACCAGGCCGCGGTCCCTGAGCTTCCTCAGCATCTGCGTAACGCTCGGGGGTCTCACGCCAAGGAAGCGGGCTATCTCAAGGACGCGGGCGTGGCCCTTCTCCCGGGAGAGCGCTAGAATGGCCTCCAGGTAGTCCTCGACGGACTTAGAAACACGCGTCCTCGTGCTGGCCTCCTCGCGATGCGGAGCTGGGGCCCCCTTCAATCCGGTCCTAGGCAGACACCACCTCTTAAATACGTTGCCCCCACGCGCTTTGCCACGCCCTCAGCTGGCCTACTTCTTCTCCCTCGGCTCGTAGCTGTGGCACTCGCCAGCCTCCACCTGGGGCTCCTTGAGCCTGCAGTAGGTGCCCTCCACGTTATACTTGCAATCCCTCCTCGTGCAGGCGAGCCGGTAGTCCTTGGTCTTCCTTATCACGTTGCTCTTGCACTTCGGGCAGAAATCAGGCCTCCTAAGAGCCCACATCCGCTTGCCGCAGATCACGCACACGTAGCCCCTCAGCCTCACCTGCCCGAGCGGCTTGGCCAGGTCTGCCGACATACCCCGCCCCCGACCACGTGCCCCTAGTTAAGAAGGCTGGCCTCCTAAAGGTAACGGCTGGGGAGGCGAGCTCAGGGCTTGGCGGAGCTGAGGGCCAAGTTCAAGCTCTGGCTGGAGTTGGACGACCAGCCCCTCCTAGGCGAGGGTGGCTACGCGCTCCTGAGGGCCATAGACGAGGAAGGGTCCATCATGGCCGCCTGCCGCCGCCTGGAGCTCTCCTACCGGAAGGCCATGTATTACCTGAGGAAGCTTGAGAAGCGCCTGGGCCGCAAGGTCGTGGAGGCCCATAGGGGCGGCCGTGGCGGCGGCGAGGCTAGGCTCACGGCCGATGGGAGAGCCCTGGTTGAGGCCTACCGGGCCATAAGGGAGGCCCTGGAGGCAGCCCTAGCCGATGTGGCGCCCAAGGTGTTGAGCGGCCTAGAGATCCAGGCCCAGGCCCCCTGAACCTCACCTCCTCGGGTATGGCCTCACCAGGGCCACGGGGCGGTGCTCCACGGAGGCCAACATCTCCCACGTAACGCCCGTGAGCTCCACGCCGAAGCGGGCGGCCATCTCCCATACATCGCGGCCAGCACCGTGCCCCATGACGTGCTCGGCTAAGCGGGCCACCCTGAGTGCCAGCTCGGCCCCGAGGTCAGGCCAGCTCGCGGCCACGGGGGTAGGGCGTCCCCTCAGGCGCAGGGCATTCCCCAGCACGTAGGCCAGCACGCCCAGCTCGCCCAGAATGCCCTTGATGGCCGTGGGCCTGGGCGAGATGTGGAGCGCCCTCCCCAGCGAGTAGGTCCTGTCCGAGTCCACGATGAGCACCACCACCCGCACCCGGAGCTCCCTCCTCACGCGCTCGGCCAATCGCTCGGCCAGCTCCACGGCCTCCCGGGGCCTGAGGGGGAGGGCCACGTAGGAGTAGGGCAGGTTGCTGGCATCTATCCCGCCCTCGGAGCCCCACATCAGGGCCGCCAGGAGGCCCGCGTGCCTGAGGGCCACCTGCTTGTGCGCTGCACCCTCGGCCAGGGGGTAGGCCCTGAGCTTGGCCAGCGTCTCAGGCCTCAGGTGGCAGAGCGGCCCCAGGAGGTAGCCCCAGCCCCACCTCACCCACCGGGCCAGGAGGCGGGCCAGGGAGCCGGGCCTCACCTGGGCCTCGTCCACCAGGCGCCCCAGGGCCGTGCAGATGGCCTTCTCCGAGACGACCAGGAAATCGCCATCGCGGGCCATGCCCCTTACGGCCCTGAGGATCTCGCGGCAGAAGTTCGTGCCAGGACGCCAATAACGGGTCCTGAAGGCCCTTGCCCTCAGCCTGAGGGGGCGCCCCCATGGCCGCATGGCCCTCTATCTGGCACCCCCGGGGATAACGCTGGCGTTTTATCACCCCTCGCGCCCGCCCTCCCGGGGGTCTATGAGGGTGGTGGACCGGCCTGAGCCGGGGGACACCTGAGCTCGGGTCGGCCCCGTGGTGCTGAGAGCCGGACGTGGCTGAGGCCCCCTCTCCCGGAAGGCGTTAAAAACGGGAAGGCAGCCTCCTCCCGCGCAGGTGCCGCGATTGGCCGGCGAGACGGAGAGGCGCAAGCTCGACCACATAAGGATATGCCTGGAGCGCGATGTAGAGGCCAGGGGCGTGAGCACATGGCTTGAGCACGTATGGCTCGTGCACTCGGCCGTGCCAGCAGCGGAATACGGGCAGATAGACCTGCGGGCGCGCTTCTTAGGCCATGAGTTCGCGGCCCCCCTCATGGTCTCGGCCATCACGGGCGGCGCGGGGGAGGCAGAGCGCATCAACTCGGCCATAGCCGAGGCTGTGGAGGAGCTCGGGCTCGGCATGGGCGTCGGCAGCCAGAGGGCAGCCCTTGAGAGGCCGGAGCTGGCCAAGACCTTCCGCGTGGCCCGCGAGAAAGCGCCCACGGCCTTCATCGTGGCCAACATAGGCTACTCTGAGGTGGCCCACGGCCTGCCGCTGGAGGCCCTTGAGCGCCTGGTGGCCATGATCGAGGCCGATGCCCTGGCCGTGCACCTCAACCCGCTCCAAGAGGTCGTGCAGGCAGAAGGCAAGCCCGGCGGGCCATCCCTCTTGGAGAGGCTGGCCGAGCTAGCGGACCGCTTGAGCGTGCCCGTGATAGCCAAGGAGGTGGGCTGCGGTATCTCGGCTGAGGTGGCCAAGGCCCTTGAGGCCAGCGGGGTCGCGGCCATAGACGTGGCTGGCGCTGGCGGGACGAGCTGGGCGGCCGTGGAGCACTACCGCGCCCTGGAGGCAGGCGATGCGCTCAGGGCCAGGTTGGGCCGGACCTTCTGGGATTGGGGCATACCCACGGCCGCCAGCATCCTAGAGGCCAGGTCGGCCACCGAGCTGCCCCTGATAGCCTCGGGAGGCGTCCGCACGGGCCTGGACGTGGCCAAGTGCCTAGCCCTCGGGGCCAATATGGCCGCTATGGCCCTGCCCGTGCTGAAGGCGGCTGTGAAAGGGCCTGGGGCCGTCAAGGAGCTCCTGAGGGCCGTGGCGGAGGAGCTCCGGGTGGCCACCTTCCTGTCGGGCTGCCGCTCCGTGGCCGAGCTGGCCCAGGCGCCCGTGGTGCTGACAGG
>CAZPDR010000007.1:0-3426 GCA_964585495.1 uncultured Candidatus Bathyarchaeia archaeon | reverse complement strand
AGGAGGCGCCTGAGGGCCTCCACGTTCCAGGGATGCTTGCTCCTCCTGCGCTTGTCCACGCGGAGGCCGAGCTCCCTGGCTTCCTCCACAGTCAGGCCAGCTTCCTCAAGCTCGGGGAGGCTGAAGCCGCGCCCCCTGCGGAGGCCCTGGTCCACACCCCCGTGCTTCACGAGCTGGGGCCTTTTCACGAGCGGGACGGCCATGCTAGATCGCCTCCTCGCCTCGACCTGGCAGAAGGGCCTTAAGGCTTAAGCCGTGCTTGGGCGAGCAGGCGGTCCTAAAGCTCATAAGAAAGGCCGAGCTTGGCTGGGCTGAGGCAGGCGCTAGCCATGTCGGGCCAGGAGGTCCGGGAGATCCTGCTGAAGGCCGCCCTGCTGAACGCACTCAAGCACGATGGAAAGGCCAAGGTGGGGCCCGTCATAGGCGCCCTCCTGGCCGAGAGACCGGACCTCAAGGCCCGCGTCCGGGAGCTCCTGTCCCTCGCCCGCGAGGTGGTGGAAGGGGTCAATCGCATGAGCTTCTCAGAGCAGAAGGCGCTCCTTGAGGAGCGTTGGCCTGAGGCGCTGAGGGAGTTGGAGGAGGCGGAGGGCGGGGAGGGGCGGAAGCTGCCTCCCCTGCCGAACGTGGAGAGGTGGGGCCGCGTGGTAACGCGCTTCGCGCCCAACCCGGACTGCGTGCTCCACCTGGGCTCCGCCCGCGCCATCGTGCTCTGCCACGAGTATGCCCGCATGTATAAGGGCCTGTTCTACCTGCGCTTCGAGGACACCGACCCGCGCACGAAGGTGCCGCGTCTGGAGTTCTACGACGCCATCCTAGAGGACTTGGAGTGGCTGGGCTGTAGGCCGGACAAGGTGTTCAGGCAGAGCGACAGGCTCCCGATATACTACGAGCTGGCGGAGAAGCTGATAGGCATGGGGAAGGCGTATGTGTGCACCTGCCCCCGTGAGCGCTTCCGGGAGTTCGTGATGGCCTGCAGGCCTTGCCCCTGCCGGGGCCTGCCCGTGGAAGACCACCTGGAGCGCTGGGAGCTGATGCTAGATGGCACCTATGGCGAGGGCGAGGCCGTGGTCCGCGTGAAAACGGATCTGACACACCCCAACCCGGCCGTGAGGGATTGGCCCGCGCTCCGCATCATAGATCCCGAGAAGCACCCGCACCCTAGGCCCGAGGTGCGCGAGAAGGGCTACCGCGTCTGGCCCCTCTACAACTTCGCCTGCGGCGTGGACGACCACCTCATGGGCATCACGCACATCATAAGGGGCAAGGAGCACCTGACGAACGAGATCAGGCAGCGCTACCTCTACGACCACCTCGGCTGGCGCTACCCAGAGGCCATCCACTACGGGCGCCTGAAGATAACGGGCGCTGTCCTGAGCAAGTCGAAGATTGTGGCTGGCGTGCGCGAGGGCCTCTACACCGGCTGGGATGACGTGCGCCTCGCCACCCTGAGGGCGCTCAGGAGGCGCGGCATCATGCCCGAGGCCATAAGGCAGCTCATGCTCGAAATAGGCCCCAAGGCGGCGGACATCACCATAAGCTGGGAGAACCTATATGCCATCAACAGGAAGATCATAGACCCCATCGCGAACCGCTACTTCTTCGTATGGCGACCCGTGGAGCTCCTGGTCGAGGGCCTCCCGCGCGAGGGGCCGCTCAAGGCCGAGCTGCCGCTCCACCCGGACGAGCCAGGGAGGGGCCACAGGACCCTCCAGGTGCCCTGCGAGGACGGGCGGGCCAGGTTCCTCATCTCAGGGCCAGATGCGGCCGCCATGGAGCCCGGCCAGCTCGTCCGCCTCATAGGGCTGTTCAACATCGAGGTCCTGGGGGCGGGCGAGGAGCGCGTCCTAGCCAGGTTCCACAGCGAGGCCCTGGAGGTGGCCAGGGAACGGAAGGCGCCTCTGATCCACTGGCTGCCTTCCCGGGGGAACCTCAGCGTGGAGGTGCTAAGGCCAGAAGGGGCAGAGAAAGGGCTTGGCGAGCCAGGGCTGGCCAGGGAGGTGCCTGGCTCCCTGGTCCAGCTGGTGCGCTACGGCTTTGGGCGCGTGGAGGAGGCAAGACCCGATTACGTGCGCATCTGCTTCGCCCACAAGTAGGAGCTCCCGCTTCTCTCAGCTTGAGCTGCCCTCCCGGGCCTCTAAGAGCTCCCTTATCCTCCTCAGCTCGGCCAGCATGTCCTTAAGGAGGCCCTCGGCCGGAGGGGCCTGCTCTGGGGCTGCCTCCACGGCCACGGGCCTCAGGCGCCTCACCCTGTCCATGATCCTGTCCACCAGCTCCTCCGCGTTCTCCACGTAGAATAGCTCGGCCTCGGCCACCTGGAGGCTGCTGGCCCCAGCCGCGCCCGAGAAACCAGCCGTCTGGACGCGCACCGTGGCTAGGCCCAGCATGCGCGAGATCGGGCCCTGGATCACGCTGACGTTCGTGATGCGGTTGTAGGGCACTATGTCCCTGCGGCGCCACCAGACGCCCTTCTCCACGATGATCTCATCGCCCGTGAAGGTGAAGCGGGCTCGCTCGTAGAAGGCCTGGATCCAGTAGGCCACGATGGGCGCGGTGATGAGGATGGGGCTGAGGGCCAGGAGCGTGCCGAGGAGCGCGAGCTGAGCGCCCACGGTCGAGAAGGCCAGCACGCCCACCGGGAGCACCACGCCCAGCAGGTAGGGGATGGCGAAGAGCAGGTAGTAGGCGCAGAAGAGGGTCTTCATCCTCGGGCTGGGCTTGAGGACCTCGGCCAAGCCCTCAGCACCTCACATGGCCGGGAACTCCAGGCCCTTATAAGCTGAGGCGGCGGGCACACAGATATATAAATGGGCGCCCCCCTCGGGACCCGGGAGGAAGAAAGGGTCATGCCGCTCAGGGACCCGGTGAAGATAGCCATAGCCCAGGCCCGCAGGCTCAAGGTGAAGATATGCCGGGAGTGCGGGGCCAGGAACCCGCCCTCGGCCACGAAGTGCAGGCGCTGCCGGAGCAAGAACCTGCGCTGGAAGCGCGTGGAGCGCAGCAAGCGCTAAGAAAAGCCTTTATCCCTCTCCCCGCGCCCTCTGCCACGGGGGCCGGTCGTCCAGCCTGGTAGGACGCCGCCCTTGCGAGGCGGAGGTCCCGGGTTCAAATCCCGGCCGGTCCACCACCCCTACTCTCGCATCAAGATGCACCACCAAAATCACCGCTTAGCCCGGGGTCAAGGGTAAATAGTTTTTCTCTGGCCGAGAGGCTTGCTTAACGACGCTCAACACGAGCAGGCCAGAATACCTTTACCGTCGGGCTCACAGGCTGGGGAGTGTGGTCTGAACACGCTCAAAACTTAAATCTCCCCTTGGAGGTCTTTTTGCTGGTGCGGGGGTTCCCGAGCCAGGTCAAAGGGGCGGGCCTGAGGCGCCCGTGGCGTAGGCCTGCGTGGGTTCAAATCCCACCCCCCGCACCAACATATAT
>CAZPDR010000006.1:5248-15022 GCA_964585495.1 uncultured Candidatus Bathyarchaeia archaeon | reverse complement strand
GGAGCATCTGCATGAGCCTCACGGCCTGGACCTGGCACGGGAGGCCCACGAAGGCGTAGCTCGCGCTCCTGGCCATCCAGAAGGCGCCTGCCACGCCGGTCCCGAAGAGCAGCCTGTCAGAGAAGGCATACCTACTGCCAGCGCAGGCCAGTATGTCGGCCCTGGAGTAAGCCACGCGCATGTCCGGGTAGTGGGGCACGCCCTCCCTAACGCCCGATAGGACAGCGCCCTCGACCAGGCCTCCCTCGACAGCTGCTATGAGCAGGGAGGACACGAGGCCTCCATCCTGGCATACCCTCAGGACCTCGGGGTCCTTCGACCTGGCCAACACCATGCGCATCACGACGCCGAACTCTTCGTGCTCCTCGCGAGGCCTCCCGAAGGCATACTTCTCAACGGCTTCCACATCAAGGCTATACCTCGGGCACACCTGGGCGCACACGCCGCAGACGGGGCACTCATCTATCAACGTGGGCTTGCCGTCCCTGAACCCTATGACCCAGAAGGGGCAGTTCAGCACGCAGGAGCCGCAGCCAGCGCAGAAGCCAGCCTCAACAACCTTCTCACCGAGCGTCTCCTCGAACCCCAACAGCTCGGTTTTGGCCGTCATGGGCCCGCCTCCTCACGCCATACCTGCCCGTCTTAATAATAGTTTCCAGTTGGCATCTACATCGGCTTGTATCTGCCTTATCAGGGACTCCAGCTTCTTAGGCCTGAAGAGGTGCGCGAACCTGCCTTGGATGGCCAGGTAGGCCTCGACGGGCAGTTTTAGCTCTGGCACCTCTGCTATCAGCCTGCTCGGCCCGGTCAGCTCAAGCACCATGTCGCCGTCCTCCCAGCGGCACTCCCAGACCGGGAAGAAGCACGTCCTGACGGCCAGGCGGGCCACCTCGATGCTCAGGGAGGGGTCGAAGCGCCAGCCTCTTGGGCAGGGGCAAATGACGTGGAGGAAGGCTGGCCCATCGACCTCAAGGCCCTTCCTGACCTTCTTTATGAGGTCGTGGGGCTCGGATGGCGAGGCGGTTGCCACATAGGGGACGCGGTGCTCCGCTGCTATGAGCGCTATGGGCTTCTTGGCCTCCAGCTTGCCCTTGATCACCTCGCCAGCAGGGGAGGTGGTGGTCCAGGCATATCTAGGCGTCCCACCGCTACGCTGAATTCCAGTGTTCATATACGCCTCGTTGTCATATAGCACGTAGAGGAGGTCGTGCCCCCTCTCCAGGGCCCCCGATAGAGCCTGGAAGCCTATATCATAAGTCCCCCCGTCGCCAGCCAGGACCACGATGTCCGGCATCTCCTTTATGAGGCCCTTCCTCATCATGGCCTTATAGGCGGCTTCCACGCCGGAGGCGGTGGCGGCCGCGTTCTCGAAGGCGTTATGTATCCACGGGACCTTCCAGGACGTGTAGGGCAGTATGCTGCTGGCGACCTCCAGGCAGCCGGTCGCTGACACCACGACCACGGGCTTCCTGAGGGCCTTCAGGACCAGCTTGGCTATCAGCGAGGCACCACAGCCTGAGCAGGTCCTCACGCCCTGGTAGAGCATGTCGGGGCGGCTCGCGATTTCCCTCAGGGTGGTAGGTGCCGACATGCCCTCACCCCCTCACGCCCACGAACCTGACGGGCACCCCTCTTACGCCTTCCTCGGCTGCCTTCAGGGCATCCCGGACCACGGCCTTGAAGTCATCGGTTGATATGTCCCTGCCCCCGAGGCCGTATATGTAGTTCACCATCACAGGCCCTTCCCCAAGGCCGTAGAAGGCGGCGGCCATATCCATCATGAGCGGGCCAGCTGGGCCACCGAAGCTCATGGCCCTGTCCATGACCGCTACCGCCCTCACGCCCTTGAGAGCTCCTCTTACAGCATCGATCGGGAAGGGCCTGAAGGACCTTATTCTCAGCACGCCGGCCTTAATGCCCTCTTCGCGCAGCTCATCGACGGCCTCCTTGGCCGTTCCCATGGAGCTCCCGAGCCCTACTATGGCCACCTCGGCGTCCTCCAGCTTATACCGGTCAATCAGGCCGTAGTAGCGGCCCGTCAGCCTGCCATATTCACGCCCGACCTCCTCTATGACCTTCAGAGCAGCCCTCATGGCCTCCTCCTGCTGACGCTTATACTCGAAGTATAGGTCATACATGGCGAAGGTGCCCATGCTCAGGGGCTCCTTGCCCGTCGGGTCGAGCCTGTAGAACACATCGCCTGCGTGGCCTACTACCCTGACGAGCTTCCTCTCGCCCACGAACGCCTTCACGGCCTCGTCTGGCAGGACCTCTATGTCCTCAAGCGTGTGGGACACCACGAAGCCGTCCAAGCACACCATGACGGGCAGCTGGACATCCGGGTGCTCCGCTATACGCCAGGCCTGGATGACCGTATCGTAGGCTTCCTGGCAGTTCTCGCAGAAGAGCTGTATCCAGCCTGAGTCGCGGGCGCCCATGGCATCTGAGTGATCGCAGTGTATGTTTATCGGGGCCGATAAGGCCCTGTTCACTATGGCCATCACTATCGGGAGCCTCATGCTCGATGCTATGTAGAGTATCTCCCACATGAGGGCTAGGCCCTGGCTCGCCGTGGCCGTGAAAGCCCTCGCGCCAGCCGCGGCTGCGCCGACACAGGCAGATAGGGCGGAGTGCTCGGACTCGACGGCCACGAACTCCGTCCTGACCTCTCCATCCGCTACATAATCTGAGAAGCGCTCGACTATTATGGTCTGCGGCGTTATCGGATATGCCGCCACCACGTCGGGCTCGACCTGCTTCACTGCGTAGGCTACGGCCTCATCGCCCATCATGCCCAACCTCTTCTGCTCAACACGGGCCAACACCATCACCACCTCACTCGGGCACCATCTCTATGGCGCCGTATGGGCACTCCTTAGCACAGATGCCGCAGCCCTTGCAGTAATCATAGTTGACCTGGGCCTTGCCTTCCTCGCCCAGGCCCATGGCCATGTCTGGGCAGAGGACCACGCACATGGCGCAGCCCACGCACCTCTCCTCCTTGACGACAGGCCTGAAGCCCAGCCGCCACTCCCCGGTCTTGACATCGGTTGAGGGCCTGAAGGCCACGCCCGCCATGGGCAGCTCCTTCCAGCCGGGCAGGGAGCTGCTCATTCGCGCCTCACCTCCTCATATGCCCTCCTAACCAGCTCCAGGTTCTTCTCGGCCACCCTGGCCGGGAACCTCTCCCTGATGACGGCCTCAAGCGATGACAGGCTTACCGCCCTCGTGGCCCTCGCCACAGCGCTCATTATGGCCGTGTTCGTTATCTCCCGGCCCAGTATCTCAACGGCCATGCGGCTGGCGTCCAAGGCCCATATGGTGCCCACGCCCTCCTCAAGCCCCAGCATCTCCCTCAGCTCGGATGGCTCCTTATCCGAGTTCAGGACCAGTATGCCGTCCTCCTTCAACCCCTCCACCACGGCGGGGCCCAAGAGCGTGGGATCCAAGACGCCTACCACGTCGGGCCTGTATATCATGCAGTGCACCTTTATGGGTCTGTCGCTTATCCTCGCGAAGGCCAAGACGGGGGCCCCAAGCCTCTCGGGGCCGAAGAACGGGAATCCCTGGGCGTATTTCCCCTCCCTTATAGCGGCCAAGGCCAGGAGGTTGGCAGCCGTCCACACGCCCTGGCCGCCTCGGCCGTGGAGGCGTATCTCTATCATGAGCCCTCCACCCCGGATAGGCTGGGGTGATGAACACTTAAGCCTTTCCAAAGGCGTATATTTGGCCCCTCAAGGACGGCCACCTCCCTATCGGGCACTAGGACGCGGACCTCAACCACGCCAAGCCGGTAAACGGGCAGAGGGCGGCCTCCAGCGCCCGATATCCCCATCGGGAACTCGCCACGCTCACGTCAAAGTCCCAGGAGCTCCGCCAGGCGCCCCGGCAGCTTTATGAAGGGCTCGGGCCCCATGGTGAAGCCCGTGTTGAGCTTGGCTCCACACGCGCTGCTGGCCTCCAACTGGTCTCCACCGCGCTGCTGGCCCCTGGGCGCCTGATGGCCGCGCGCACCCACACGGGCATCTCCTGCCTCCTCCAGCTCCCTCCTGATCCTCTCAAGCACCTCGGGGGGAGCTCCCCCTCCATGGTATCCCAGTAATACCTCACCTCGCGCCTCCCGGCCTCCTCCCTGCCTTCCTCAGGCACCTTGAGCCACCGGGGAGGGTGGCTGACCCCGGGGTTATATACCTGGCCCTCGCTTAGCACGCTCACCTGAGCGCGAGCGCCTCGGCCTGGGCAGGAGGAAGGGCACCTCCCGCTTATAGGCTAGGTAGGCCTCGCCAAAGCGCCCCTCCAGCCTCCGCTCCTCCACGAGCTTGAGGTAGGCCACCACGGCCGGGAAGAAGGCCAGCCAGACGAGGGCCAGGAGGGCGGGCGATGTGAGCAGGAGGCCCAGGCCCGTGAGGTAGAGGAGCTCCCCCAGCACCATGGGGTTCCGGCAGAGCGCGTAGGGGCCCGTGATGACGAGGCGCTCGGTAGGCGTCAGGGGCAGGGGCGTCCCCCTGCCGCTCGTTATGAGCGCGTAGCCCGACCAAGCCACGAGGAAGAGGCCAAGAGCGGCCAGGGGGAGGCCCAGCAGGTGGAGGGGGGCCGAGGGCCAGGGAGGGAGGCCGAGGGCCATGCCTATGCCGTTCGCGGCCAACAGCATGAGGAGCGGGAGGACGAGCAAGAAGAGCACGATGCCGGAGAGCACGGCCAGCGCCATCTTCATCATCGCTGTCCCCTCATCCCGTATAGCGTCAAAAGGCTATAACTACGCCCTACGACTGCTATGTGAGAGGTGCCTAACATGGCGGAAGTGAAGCTGGAGGGCACCGTTAAGGAGCTACTTGAAACGCTGCTTGAGGAGGTTAGAGCGCGAAACGGAGTCCGGTTGACGGCCGAGGAGCTGATCTCGCGAGCGATAGAGTTCGCCATGAGGAGGCTTGATGAATTCGCCGAGGAGATCAAGCGGCTTCCTCCTCTTGAAGAAGACCCAGCGTGGAAGATGCTCCAGAGGCCCGTCAGATGGGGAATACGGGATGCTTCTGTCAGGGTAGATGAGTGCCTTTACGGGGGAGCTCCATGAGCGTTTTCGTGGACACCAACGTATTCGTGGCGGTGAGGAACGCGGACGATATCAACCATGAGCGTGCCGTGAAGCTCATGGCTGATGCCTTGAAGGGAGCGTATGGCCGCGTCTTCACATCAGATTACATACTAGATGAAGCTGTAACCCTGGCGCTGGTTCGGACACGCCGCCCGGAGCTAGCCATCGATGTGGGCAAGTTTATCCTAGCAAGCCCGCGAATTACGCTGCTGATTGTGAGCGCAGATATGGTTGGACGCGCTTGGGAGAGGTTTCAGGAGCTAGCAGCTCGGGGCCTCAGCTTCACGGACTGCACCACCTTAGTGCTCATGGAACAATACGGTATCGATTACCTGCTGAGTTTTGACAGACACTTTGACGGCTTAGCGAGGCGGATATGTTAGCTCATTCCCACTCT
This sequence comes from uncultured Candidatus Bathyarchaeia archaeon, assembly GCA_964585495.1. Lineage (GTDB taxonomy): Archaea > Thermoproteota > Bathyarchaeia > EX4484-135 > EX4484-135 > EX4484-135. The sequence goes on along the minus strand of CAZPDR010000006.1, from coordinate 9,533 downwards.
ATGGTGGCCGGCGGCTTGTGTGTTATGTCATACACGACCCTCACGACCTCAGGTATCTCGTTCGTGATGCGCGTGGCCATGCGCTCCAGCAGGCCCCAGGGCAGCCTGGCGAAGCTGGCCGTCATGGCCTCCCGGCTCTCCACGGCCCTGATGGCCACCACGTAGCCGTAGGCCCGCTTATCGCCTTTCACGCCCGTGGTGCGCGTGTCCAGGAGGACGGCGAAGTATTGCCAGAGCCCGCCCGCCAGGCCCGCGCGCTCCACCTCCTCCCGCACGATGGCGTCCGCCCTCCGCACGATGGCCACCTTCTCGGGCGTTACCTCGCCCACCACGCGCACGGCCAGGCCGGGGCCCGGGAAGGGCTGGCGCTCCACCACCTCGCGCGGGAGGCCGAGCTGGCGGGCTACCTCCCGCACCTCGTCCTTGTAGAGGTCCCTGAGGGGCTCCACGATGGCCTTGAACTCCATGCGCGCTGGCAGGCCAGCCACGTTGTGGTGCGTCTTTATCTTGTCCGAGAAGCGCCTGAAGCCCGATTCTATGCGGTCTGGGTAGATGGTGCCCTGGACCAGGTATTCAGCGCCCACCTGGCGGGCCACGCGCTCGAAGACGCGGATGAAGATCTCGCCTATCACGCGCCTCTTGCGCTCTGGGTCCGTGATGCCCTTCAGCGCCCGGAAGAACTCCTCGCGTGCGTCCACCACGTGGAGGTTGGGCAGGAGGCGGGAGAAGACGCGCCTCACATACTCGACCTCGTTCTCGCGCATGAGGCCCGTGTCCACGAAGACGGCGTGGAGGCGCTCCCCTATGGCCCTCGCGGCCAAAACGGCTGCCGTGCTGGAGTCTATGCCCCCGCTGAGGGCTATTATGGCCTTCCCCTCGGGGCCCACCGTGCGCCTTATCTCCTCCACCGCCCTGGGCACGAAGTCCTCCATGCGCCAGTTCGGCTGGCACCTGCACACGCGGAAGACGAAGTTGGCCAGCATGCGCTGCCCGTTGGGCGTGTGGACGACCTCCGGGTGCCACTGCAGGCCGTAGATGCGGCCCTCGCGGTCCCTGAAGGCTGCTATGGGGCAGTTTTCCGTCTCGGCCAGGACCTCGAAGCCCTCAGGCAGGCGGGCCACCTGGTCGGCATGGCTCATCCAGACGCGCTCCACGGGCCCCAGGCCCTCAAGAACGCCCACGGGCTTGAGGATGCGGGCCTCCGCTACGCCATACTCGGCCTTACGGCCGCGCTCCACCACGCCGCCGAGCAAGTGCGCCAGGAGATGGTGTCCGTAGCAAATGCCGAGCACGGGGAGGCCGAGCTCCAGCACGTCCGGGTCGAGCTTGGGCGCCTCTGGCTCGTAGACGCTGGCCGGGCCACCGGAGAGTATGATGCCCTTAAGGGCCATGCGCTCCCCCAGGCCCCTCAGCTCTTCCGCGCTCGCATCGCCGGGCAGGACCTCGGAGTAGACGTGGAGCTCCCTCACGCGCCTGGCTATGAGGTGGCAGTATTGGCCCCCGAAGTCCAGGACCGCGATGCCGTCCGGCCGCATGCCCGAGGCCAGGTGGGCTCGCGGCCATATAAGATTAGGAGGCCAGGAGCTCCGCCAGGAGCTCGGCCAGGCGCCTTGCGGCCTCGGCCACCTCCGGGCTGAGGCCCTCGCCGAGGCCCAGGTCCTTGGGCTGAACGCCAAGCACGAGCAGGCGGGCTCGCGTGAGGTTGGCCAGGTAGGAGCAGAGGAAGCGGAGGGGGAGCGTGTGCGTGGAGGGTAGGTGGACGCTCCCTGCCTCCTCCGGCCTTATGAGCGCCACGGAGCCGGGCTCGCGGCCCAGGTCGGCGGCATCTATTATCAGCACGTGGCTTGGCCCAGCGCGGGCCACGAGGCCCAGCACGTTCTCGGGCGCGCTGCCCCCCTCAAGCAAGATGACGCGCCCGGCTGCCTCCTCGCCGCTTCTGGCCCTCTCGGCCAGGAGGTGCCTGAGCTCCCGCACCACCGCCACGCCCACGAAGTCGTCTCGCCTGAGGGGGCTGCCTAAGCCCAGCACGACCACGCGATCCGCTCCCTCCAGCCAGCGGGCCAGCTCCTCCCGCACGGTGGGCATCGGGAGCTCCAGGCCCGTGGGCGCTCTTTAGCCTGATGGCGAGGGGGAGCTTTTATCAGCCGAGCGCGCCCCTCGTGCCAGGCATGTGCTTGGCCGTGCCAGCGAGGGTGCTTGAGGTGCGGGGGCACAAGGCCCGGGTGGACTTCGGGGGCACGGTGCGCGAGGTAGATGTATCGCTGGTGGACGCGCGGCCCGGCCAATACGTGCTCGTGCACGCGGGCTTCGCCATCCAGGTCCTAGACGAGCAAGCGGCCCAGGAGATCCTGAGGGCCTGGTCCGAGGTGCTTGAGGCCGCCTCGGAGGCCTGAGCATGGCCCTAGACATAATCGCCCGATTTCGCGACCCAGATCTGGCTAAGCGCGTGGTAGCTAAGCTAGCTGAGCTCGCGCCCTCTGAGCCCGTGAGGTTCTGCCACGTGTGCGGCACGCACGAGTGGACGATAAGCCACTACGGCATCCGCTCCCTCCTGCCGGAGAACGTGGAGGTGGTGGCTGGCCCCGGCTGCCCGGTCTGCATCGTGCCAGCGCGGGAGATAGATGAGGCCGTGAAGCTGGCCCTGGACGGCATCGTGGTGGCCACCTTCGGCGACATGTTCAGGGCGCCTGGCACGCGCATGTCCCTGCACCAGGCCCGGGCCGAGGGTGCCGATGTCCGCGTGGTCTACAGCGTTAGCGATGCTGTCAGAATGGCCAGGGAGGAGCCAGGTCGCGATTTCGTGTTCTTCGCCATAGGCTTCGAGACCACAGCGCCCTCAACGGCCGTGGAGGTGCTGAGGCGCCCGCCAGAGAACCTGAGCTTCCTCGTGGCCCACCGCCTCATACCGCCAGCCATGGAGGCCCTCGTCCAGATGGAGGACCTGGCCATAAGGGGCTTCATAGCGCCCGGGCACGTCTCCACCATCATAGGCGCGGGCGCCTACAGGGCCTTCCCGGAGCGCTACCACATGCCCGTGGTGGTGGCTGGCTTCGAGCCCCTGGACGTGCTCGTAGCCATCTACATGCTGCTGCGCCAGCTCAAGGAGCGCGTGGCCCGCCTGGAGAACGAATACACGCGGGCCGTCCGCTGGGAGGGAAACGTGAGGGCTAAGGAGTTCATGCGCCGCGCCTTCGATGTGGTGGACGGTGCCTGGCGTGGCCTGGGCGTGATAGGAAGCTCGGCCTTCGAGCTGAAGGGACACCTGAGGGCCCATGATGCCCGCGAGCGCTATGGCGTGGAGGTGCGCGGCGCCAGGGACATACCGCCCGGCTGCCGCTGCCACGAGATCATGGTGGGCCGCATCTACCCGACGGACTGCCCGCTCTTCATGCGGGCCTGCAGGCCCGACAGGCCCGTGGGGCCCTGCATGGTCAGCATAGAGGGCACCTGCCGGATATGGGCGCTCCAGGGCGGCTGGGAGAGGTTATGATGTGCTGCGCGTGGGCTTTAAATTCCCTACCGAGCGAGCAGGAGGCGGTGGTAGCGCCTGCACTACCTGAGGTTAATCGGGGTGGCCCGCGCTTATCCGCTCGGCTTTGACGCCTACGACCTGGCTATCCGGGTGGTGCGTGCTCATGACGCGAGTTCAGACGAGGCTATCGCTGGCGTTATGATGTTGCTGCTCTGCTGGAACGCACAATACTATTACCGCCAAGGCAGGATGGACTACCAACTGGTGGACCACCACATCGGCCTCCTTAGGGAGGCGCTAAGCAGGCACAGGCACCTCCTGCGCTCCCTCAAGCTCAGGAGGCTTGAAGAGGTAGATTTCGACCAGACCCTATGTCCACTGTCTATAACTGTAGGGGAGGCCTTATGCGGGCTGTATCGGGACCTAAGCCGCTTCCTGGGCGCGACTGGGGCGTCAAAAGCCCTTCACCTACTGCTCCCAGACCTAATCGTCATGTGGGATTCTGGAATAAGAGGCCAATACCATCTGCCTGCAACCCACGCTGGCTTCCTGAGGTTCCATGAGCTCATGCAGAGCGAGCTGAAGCAGGCCCTAAGGACCTATGTGGCAGGCCACGGCGGAACGGAGCGAGAGGCGATACGCGCCATACTGCGTGAGCGCTATGGTGAGCCAGTTGAGCGGCCTATAACCAAGGTCTTAGACGAGTATAACTGGGTGCTCGCGCACCTCGGCCGTCTAAGAGCTCTCTAGGAGCCTGGCCGCCGCTATCACGGCCTGCCCGAGCGATACGCCCCCGTCCCCGTTCGGGACGAG
>CAZPDR010000006.1:0-5148 GCA_964585495.1 uncultured Candidatus Bathyarchaeia archaeon | reverse complement strand
CCGCCGCTATCACGGCCTGCCCGAGCGATACGCCCCCGTCCCCGTTCGGGACGAGCGTGTGCCTTAGGAAGCGCAGGCCAGCCGCCTCCACGCGCTTCCTCAGCTCTCTCGTGATGGCGTCGTTGTAGGCCACGCCCCCCGTGAAGCCCACGGTGCTCACGCCCGCCTGCTCGGCCACGCGAATAGCAAGTTCGGCCAGGCCGCGTGCTAGGGCGAGCTGGAAGGCACAGGCTATGTCCTCCGGCCTCTGGCCAGCCAGGAGGGCCTCGTAGGCCTGCCTCACCATGTCGCCCGTGAGGAGCACCCAGGCCCGCCCGCGCCTGGCCACCTTGGCCTCTAACTCCACCACGCCTGGCCTCCCCCTGGCCGCGGCGGCCTCAAGCTTCATGGCTCCCTCGCCCTCGTAGGTGCGCTTGTAGGCCAGGCCGAGGAGGCAGGCCACGGCATCCAGCAGCCTGCCCGTGCTGGTGGTCCAGGCCACGTTCAGGCCGCGCTTCAGCTGCTGGAAGACCACACCCACCTCCACCTCCCCGTGCTTGAAGCCCTCCAGGCGCTCGCGGACTAGGAAGGCCCGGAGCTCCTCCTCCGGCACGCGGTTGCAGAGGATGGCCTGGAGCATGCGGCCATACCAGATGGCGCAGGCATCACCGCCAGGCATGGGCTGGGGCTCCAGGTGGCCAAGGCGCTCGAAGCGCCCGTAGGAGGCCAGGAGGACCTCGCCGCCCCAGGCCGTCCCATCTGGCCCGTAGCCCACGCCATCGCAGGCCACGCCCACGATCTGCTCGTCGGGCGGCACGCCAGCCTCGGCCATGAGGGCTGCCACGTGCGCGTGGTGGTGCTGCACCTCCACCAGCTCGGCCCTGAAGCGCTCGGCCCAGGCTTGCGCGACCTGGCGCGTGAGGAAGGCGGGGTGCAGATCGCAGGCCACCGCTCGCACGTCCCTCAGCCTGAGCAGGCAAGCCAGGTGCGAGAGGGCGCTGTCCAAGAACTCCACGGCCTCAGGCCCTTCCACATCGCCTATGTGCTGCGTCAGGTAGCACCTCTGGCCCCTCAGGATGGCGCCGGTAACCATGAGCTCTGGCCCCACGGCCACCACAGCGCCCCCACGGGCCTCGAAGGGGAGCTCCACGGGCATGGGCACGTAGCCCCGCGAGCGCCTGAGGAAGGCCGGGCGCCCGTCCACCACGCGCACCACGGAGTCATCGCACCTAGCCCAGATGCGCCTGTTGTGCACGAGCAGGTAGTCGGCCACGCGGCCCAGCTCGCGGAAGGCGCGCTCGTTGTCCGTGATCATGGGCTCGCCCGGCATGTTGGCCGAGGTCATCACGAGCGCCAGGACACGCGCGTGGTGGAGCAGGAGGTGGTGGATGCCCGAGTAGGGCAGCATGACGCCCACCGTGTGTAGCCCTGGAGCCACCAGCTCGGAGAGGGGGAAGGGCTCGCGCTTCCTCAGCACCACGATGGGCCTGGCGGGCGATTCGAGGAGCTCCCTCTCGGCCTCTGAGAGGTGCGCGTAGCGCACCACGTCCTCGGCCCGGAGGCTCATGATGGCGAAGGGCTTGCCAGGCTTGCGCCTCCTCTCCCTCAGCCTCGCGACGGCCTCGTCCCAATCCGCCCTCACGGCCAGGTGGAAGCCGCCTATGCCCTTCACGGCCACGACGAAGCCCTCCCGCAGCAGCCGTGCTGCCTCGGCCAACGGGTCCTCGCATTCCACGGGCTCCCGGTCGGGCGTGTAGAGGGCCATCCTCGGGCCGCAGAGGGGGCAGCATATCGTCTGAGCGTTGAAGCGCCTGTCGAGCGGGTCGTTGAACTCCCTGGCGCAGTGCTCGCACATGGGGAACTCATCCATGGTGGTGCGCTCTCGGTCGTAGGGCAGATCGGTCATGATGGTGAAGCGCGGCCCGCAGGCGGCACAGCAGGTGAAGGGATACATGTAGTGCCTGTCCTTCGGGTCGTAGATCTCGGCCAAGCACTCCTCGCAGACCGCTATGTCGGGAGGTATGATGGAGAACTCCCGTGCCTTCCCACGCACATCGCTGGGCACGATCTGGAAGTCGGGGGGCGCCTGCCCTGGGTCTTGGAGCTCCTGCCAGTCCACGTCCACCCGCGTGTATTGGGCTATGGGTGGTTTCTCGGCCACCAGGGCCCTCAGGAAGTCCTTTATGGCCTCCTCTGGCCCGTATAGCTCGATCCTGACGCCGGCATCGCCGAGATTGCACACGCTGCCCCTGAGGCCCCTCCTCACGGCCAGGCGGTAGATGAAGGGCCTGAACCCTATGCCCTGGATGAGGCCGGCCACGTGCACGACCGCCTTCCTCAAGCGCTCGGGCGGCAAGGCGGCTCCCTCAGCAGATCCTCGGCATGGGCGTCCCTATCGGCTCGCGGACGAGACGCTTGCCTCCCACCACGGTCTCAAGCACCACGCGGCCTGGGCCAGGCCTCACCTCGCCCACCAGGGCTGCCTCACGGCCGTAGCGCGTCTCCCTGATGGCCGCGAGCACCTCCTCGGCCCGGTCCGGCCGGACGCCCACGATGGCTATGCCCTCGTTCGTGAGCTCCAGCACGTCCAGGCCCAGCATCTCGGCCGCGCTGCGCACCTCAGGCCTCACGGGCAGGTCGGCCTCGCGGAGCCAGATGTCCACGCCCGACTTACGGGCCATCTCGTTCAGGGCGCCAGCCACGCCACCGCGCGTGGGGTCCTTCATGGCCGTGATGCCGCCCGCGCGGAGGGCTGCCTCCACCAGGGGCCAGAGGGGGGCCACATCGGACCGTATGGGGGCCTCGAAGGAGAGGCCCTCCCGCACGGAGAGGAGGGCCATGTGGTGGTCTCCTATGGTGCCCGTGATGATGATGCGATCGCCGGGCCTGAGGCCAGCGTCCGTGATCACGTGCTCGGCCAGGCCGAGGCCGGAGGCGCATATCACCACCTCGTCCAGCTCGCCCTTCTCCATCACCTTCGTGTCGCCAGCCACGAGGGGCACGCCCACCTCCACGCAGACGGCGTTGATAGAGGCCACGATTCGCCTGAGCTTCTCGACAGGGAGGCCCTCCTCCACTACGATGGACGTGGCGAGCGCGAGGGGGCGGGCCCCCATCATGGCCAGGTCGTTCACCGTGCCGCAGGCGGCCAGGCGCCCGATGTCGCCCCCGGGGAAGAAGATGGGCTTCACCGTGTAGGCGTCCGTGGTGAAGACGAGCTTGAAGTCGCCCAGCGGGATGAATGCTCCATCGTCCATCTCCGGCAGGCCCGTGCCACCTGGCGCCCGGTTCAGCTCGTAGGCTGGCAGGATGACCTGCTCAAGGAGCTCGCGCATCAGCCTGCCGCCGCTCCCGTGCTCAAGCGTGATGACGCCCTCCAAGGCGAGCGCGCCCCTCCACGGGCGGGAGGGGGCCGTAATAAGGGCGTGCGGGCGAGCTGTCATAAGAGCTTTTATAGCGCGGTGATACGGCCTACATCGGCCATGTGTCCGATGAGGGTCGAGATCGTCGAGCGCTACATCGGCGTAGTAAAGCTCAGGAGGCGAATCACGAAGGAGGACGTAGATAGGTTGGAGGATGAGTTGTGGTTATGTGCTGAGGTGAGCCGTAGGAGAGACCCTTAGAACCTCTCCAGGTGCACGATTTCCCTCAAGCTCCTGCGCCTGGGGGGCCTCGGGCTCTCGGCCGGACGCCCGATGGGCACGATGGCCACGGGCCTTATGTCGGGCGGTATGCCGAGCACGCGCCTCACCTCGTCCTCGTAGAAGGCGCCAACCCAACAGGTGCCCAGGCCGAGCGAGTGGGCGGCCAAGAGCATGTTCTGCGTGGCAGCGGCCGTGTCCTGGATGCAGTAGAGGCCCGAGCCCCTTGGCCCGTAAACGCTGGCCGACCTGAGCGGGTCAGCGCACACCACCACGACCACGGGCGCCTGGGCTATGAAGCGCTGGTTGAGGGCTGCCCTGGCCAAGAGCTCCTTGGTCCTCTGCTCCCTGACCACCACGAACTCCCAGGGCTGGAGGTTGCCAGCAGAGGGCGCCCAGCGGGCGGCATCTATGAGCGTCTCCACCTGCTCCCAGGGCACCTCCTCCGGCCCGTAGCGCCTGATGCTCCTGCGGGTCCTGATGGCCTCAAGGACCTCCAAGAGCTCACCCACCCAGCTTAGCGTGCGCCCGCGGGCATTTACGCCTTCCCGCTCCCCTCCCCTAAGCCTTATCAGCGAAAGAGGCACCCGCCCCCGGGCATGAGCGAGGAGAGGCCGCGCGTAGGGGTGTTCATCTGCCACTGTGGCTTCAACATAGCTGGCGTCGTGGACGTGGCCCGCGTGGCCGAGGAGGCCGCCAAGCTGCCGGATGTCGTGGTGGCTGAGCACTACCCGTATATGTGCTCTGAGCCCGGCCAGGCCCTCATAGAGGAGCGGATAAGGGAATACGGCCTCAACCGCGTGGTGGTGGCCGCCTGCTCGCCAGCCATGCACGAGCCCACCTTCAGGAGCGTGCTGGCCCGGGCTGGCCTGAACCCCTACCTGCTTGAGATGGCCAACATCCGCGAGCACTGCTCATGGTGCCACTCCCACGAGCCCGAGAAGGCCACGGAGAAGGCCATCAGGCTTGTGGAGATCGCGGTGGCGAAGGCGAGGCTGCTGGAGCCGCTCTACCCCAAGGAGGTGCCCATAGAGAAATCAGCCCTCGTCATCGGCGGCGGCATAGCAGGCATCACGGCTGCCCTGGACCTGGCCGACACGGGCGTCCACGTCTACCTGGTCGAGCGCTCGCCCTCCATAGGCGGCCACATGGCCATGCTGGACAAGACCTTCCCGACCCTGGATTGCTCCGCCTGCATCCTCACGCCGAAGATGGTGAGCGTGGCCAGGCACCCGGACATCACGCTCCTGGCCTACTCGGAGGTGGTGGACGTGAGGCGCTCCGAGTCCGGCTTCGAGGTGCGCGTGCTGAAGAAGGCCCGCTACGTGGACGAGGACAAGTGCACGGGCTGTGGCGCCTGCATGGAGAAGTGCCCGATAGAGGTGCCGAGCGAGTTCGACCTGGGCCTGGGCGTTCGCAAGGCCATCTACATCCCCTTCCCGCAGGCCGTGCCGAAGGTGGCCACGATCGACATGGAGCACTGCATCCGCTGCGGCCTCTGCGAGCGCGTCTGCCAGGCTGGCGCCAT
>CAZPDR010000005.1:0-15278 GCA_964585495.1 uncultured Candidatus Bathyarchaeia archaeon | reverse complement strand
CCCACCGCGCCAGAGTGGTATCCCATGAGGCCGGAGGACTACCAAGCCTGGCTGAAGGAGCAAGCGAGGGAAGGCCAATAGAGCGGCATCCCACGAAGTTCAAAGCCCGTTAGAGCACGGTTCATGCAAGGCACGCCCTTCCCTTGCCTTAGCAACCTCATCTAGGAGCTTCTTGAGCTGCCTCGGCCCCCGCGCTATCTTCACGCCCCTCTCGGCCGCATACTCGGCTACCTCCTCTGGCACCTCGCCCGAGTAGGAGTATATCACGAGCAGGTCGGGCTTGCGGCCCCACTCCAGCTTCACTACGCCCGCCCCAGCGATGAGCTGATCCACATCCTCGGCCTTCGGCCTCACCGTGGCCTCCACAGCGGCTAAAACGCCCCTGCCCTCCACGACGAGGTCTGGCCCCCTCCTCATGGGCCAGCCACGGACCTTATACTCAGGGGCGTGCTCCTCGAACCAGTCCGCCAGGCCCCTCATGACCCGGAGCTCCACGGCCTCTCCTCGCACGGCCCCGACCTCGCTCCTCCTCATGTGGGCCTCCAGCTCAAGGCCCCTCCGGAGCGCCTCCACGTCCTCCGTGAGCTTGTCCACGTTCTTGGTCAGCCTGTCTATGTTCTCCCGCTGCTCCCTGATGCTCTTCACTAGCTCATCCATGTTCTCCCTCTGTTCTCTGACGGTCTTCATGAGCTCGCTCAGCACTTCGCCCTGCCTCCTCGCGCTCTCCACCAGGGGCCTCAGGGCCTCCCGGATGGCCCCGAAGACGCACCTCAGGGCGTCCTCTACCCGCCCGAGCCTCACCAGCTCGATGGCCGTTCCCTCGGCCTGGGCGAGGGCCTTCTCCATCTCAGCTGGCATCGTGCTGCCTCCTGCCGTGGGATCTGGCGGAGGAGGGGCTTATATGCCCGCTGTCCTGGTGGCCTACCCGGAGAGCGCCCAGCTCGGGCAATTCTTATAAGATGAGGAAGAGCAGGAATCCAGGGAACAGCATGGCCAAGTATTGGCTCTGCGTGGTGAACGAGGAGAACTGGCGCATAGTCAGGGAGAAGCTCCTCTGGGGCGTCTCGGACCGCTATAGGCGCAGGATGGAGGAGCTCCACGCTGGCGACCTCCTGGTCTTCTACGTGAGGCCCAAGCGCCTGGGAGGCATCTTCAAGGCCGTTTCAGAGCCCTTCGTGGACAGGAGGCCCGTGTTCAGCTCTGAGGGCTTCAGGGCTGGCGAGGTCTTCCCGCACAGGGTGAGGCTGGAGCCGGTCCTGGTGCCGCCCGAGCCGGTGCCCTTCGAGCCCCTCGTGCCGGAGCTGGGGTTCATCAAGAACAAGCAGAAGTGGACGGGGCACCTGAGGGGGGCCATGAGGCCCATCCCGGAGGAGGACTACGAGGTCCTGAGGGCCGCGCTGGAGAAGGCATTACCGTGAGCTCCTCTCAGGGGACCGCGCAGCACACATCACGCCATTTAACGGCCAGGCCGCGCTCCTCGGCTGCCCTCACGGCAGCTCGTGCTGGCAGGGCTATCCTGTTCAGGCCTAGCTCCACGGCCATCACGTCCAGGCGCTCCCGGTAGGGGGGCCTCCTGGGCCTCATGCAGCCCAGGGCCACGGGCACGTCAGGGAACATGAGGCGCGAGATGGCCATGAGCTTGGCCACATCCTCCAGCTCGGGCGGCTTCCTGTCCGCGTAGGGCGTGCCGCGCGTGGGGATGAAGACGATGAGCACGAGCACCTCCGGCTTGGCCTCCCTCGCGATCTTCAGGGCGTTCAGCTCGCCCGATAGCTCACCGCCCCGGATGCCCAGGCAGACGTGGGGGGCCAGGTGGGGCACGCCAGCCTCCCTCAGGGCGAGCAGGGAGGCCAGGTAGTCCTCCGGCCCCCTGTCGATGCCCAGCGCTTCCCTCACGGTCTCCCGATCGCCTATGAGCTCGCAGAGGGCTAGGTCCACGCCAGCGGCCGCGAGATCCTCCGCCAGCCCGCGGTCCACGAGGCCCGGGTGAATGGCTAGCGTGAGGCCCAGCTGCTCCTTGATGGCCCTGAGGGTCCTGAGGAAGGGCCTGATGGGCAGCACGGCCTCGCGGGTGTAGCCACCGCTCACCAGAATGCCTTCAGCACCTTTCTCGGCCAGGGAAATGCAAACGCGCCAGAGCTCCTCGGGCGTCTCGGCCGGTATCATGCCCTTCAGGTAGCGGCCGGAGCAATACTTGCAGCGCAGCTCGCACCTCGTGCCCGTGATGGAGATGGCCGGGAATTTCAGCCCGGGCCTGAAGACCTGGAGCTCCCGGCCGTGGCGCGAGAGCCTGAGGCGCCAGCACTCCTCGGCCAGCCTCGCGAACAAGGCCTCATCTATGCGCGCCAGCACAGATCTGAGGCCCTCGGGCCCGGAGGCCTGCTCGACCAGCTCCCTCAGCTCCTCCCACGCGCCCAAGGCATGGTCATGGTGGCACGCGCCCATTTAAGAGAGCTGGCTGAATTTTCAGAGAATTCCGAATTTTCCGAAGACTTAAATAGGAGGAGGTGCGGCTAGGGGAGGTGGCGAACGGTGTGCAGGGGCCATCCGCATAGGGCGCCCGTGCTGCCCCACACGACCATAGAGGCCATCGTGAGCCTGGACTCAAGAGGGCAGATCCTGCTGCCCAAGGAGGTCCGGGAGAAGGCCGGCCTGAGGCCCGGCGATAAGCTGGCCGTCATAACGCACGTCCACGGGCAGGAGGTGGCCTACATCATGCTCATCCCCGTCGAGCGCTTGGCTGAGAGCCTGAGGCAGTTCCTAGGCCCCCTCCTCAGGGAGCTTTTGGAGCACGCCAGCACGCCCGAGGGCGAGGGAGGGAGATAGCCGTGCCAGAGCTGGCCGTTGAGGCGAGGGAGCTCACAAAGGCCTTCGGGGAGCTGGTGGCCGTGGACCACATCAGCTTCTCCGTCCGCGAGGGCGAGATATTCGGCTTCCTAGGCCCTAACGGTGCTGGGAAGACCACGACCATCAACATGCTCATAACGCTCATGAGGCCCACCTACGGCGAAGCTTGGGTGGCGGGCTTCAGCGTGCTGGAGGAGCCGGATGAGGTGCGCAAGCGGATAGGCGTGGTCTTCCAGGACCCCACGGTGGACAGGCGTCTCACGGGCTGGGAGAACCTGTGGATCCACGGGCGCATGTATGGGCTCGGGGGCTCCGAGCTGAAGGAGCGCATCAAGGAGGCACTTGAGCTGGTGGAGCTGGAGCGCTGGGCCCACGTGGTCGTGAGGAAGTATAGCGGTGGCATGATAAGGCGCTTGGAGCTGGCCAGGACCTTCCTCTGCGAGCCGGAGGTGCTCTTCCTGGACGAGCCCACGCTCGGCCTAGATCCGCAGACCAGAGCTCGCATCTGGGAATACATAGAGATCCTGAGGCGCGAGCACGGCATGACCATCTTCCTCACCACGCACTACATGGAGGAGGCCGACAGGCTCTGCGACCGCGTGGCCATCATAGACCACGGCCACATAATCGCCCTCGGGGAGCCTGAGGAGCTCAAGCGCAAGGTCGGGAAGGGCGTCCTCTTCGTGAGGCTCGCATCGCCTCCCCACGCGGGCAGGCTGGTGGAGGTGCTGAGGGCCAAGGGGCTTGCGGATGACGTGAAACCCGTCGGGAGGGGGCGCATCGCCATCTTCGCCCAGGACGTGCCCAGCCTCATACCGGCCGTGCTGGAGGAGGCCATGCGGGCTGGCGTGCCGGTGGCCGAGGTCTCCTACCGCCTGCCCACGCTGGACGATGTCTTCCTAAGCCTAACGGGCCGCGGCCTGAGGGACGCTGAGGCAGGGCCACGCGAGCGCATGAGGGCGCACATGATGGCCAGGGCCAGGATGGGCTTTAGGAGGCGGTGAGCCATGAGGGCCGGACCCGGGCGTGGAGTTCCTGCCCGCGGCGCGCCCTTCCTCACGGCCGTCATGGCCATGTGCTACCGGCAGGTGAAGTGCTTCCTCCGCATGCGCTCCCGCGTCATCATGAGCACGGTCAGGCCCTTCATGTGGCTCTTCTTCTTCGGCGTGGGCTGGGGCATGGCCTTCAGGGGGCAGGTGGCCCGCCAGCTCCTAGGAGCGAGCTTCCTGGAGTTCATGGCCTCCGGCGTGGTGATGATGAGCGTCTTCTTCACCTCCTTCTTCGCTGGCACGTCCGTCATCTGGGACCGCGAGTTCGGCTTCCTGAAGGAGACGCTCGTGGCACCTGCCCCCAGGAGCGCCATCATCCTGGGCCGCGTGCTGGGCGACTCGCTGGTCGCGCTCCTCCAGGGCACCATCACGTTCGCGGTCGCCTGCCTCCTCCTGGGCCGGGTGAGCTGGCCCGGCTTGCCCGTGGTGCTCGCGGCCATGCTGCTGACAGCGCTCGTCTACGCCAGCCTGGGCACGGCCATAGGCAGCCTCGTGGGCAGCGTGGAGGCCTTCCAGCTCATCCACATCACGGTGGCCATGCCCATGATGTTCCTCAGCGGGGCCGTGGTGCCCATCCACATGGGGCCCGCCTGGCTGAGGGCGCTCGCGCTAGTAGTGCCCCTCACCTACGGCGTGGACGCCACCCGCTCGGCCATGTGCGGCCTCAGCATGCTGCCGGCCTGGCTGGACCTGGCCGTGCTGGCCTGCCTGGCGCTCGTGCTCCTCCCCCTCACGGCCAAGGCGTTCAGCAGGTCCGCGATGGCCTGAGCGCGCGAGGAGGCACCCTTTTATCACCTGGCACGCCTGCCTCCCCGGCCATGTCGGGCCGCGAGTGGCGCCTCCTAGAGCTCAGCACCCACGATGCCTTCATGAACATGGCCATAGACGAGGCCATCCTCATCGCCCGGATCAGGGGCGAGGTGCCGAACACGGTGCGCTTCTACCGCTGGGACCCCTCCGCCGTCTCGCTGGGCATGTTCAGGCCCGTGGAGCAGGACGTGGACCTTGAGGCCTGCAGGCGCCTGGGCGTGGACGTGGTGAGGAGGCCCACGGGAGGTGGCACGGTCTACCACGACAGGGAGGGCGAGATAACCTACAGCGTGGTGGTGGACGCGGCCACGCTCGGCAGCCCGGACGTGCCCGCCTCCTACGCGCTCATCTGCGCTGGCCTGGTGAGGGCCTGCGAGCTCCTCGGCCTTGAGGCAGAGCTCCACCCCGGCGGGCCGAGGCAGTGCCCGAACATCATAGTGACTGGCAAGAAGATATCAGGCAACGCGCAGGTCTGGCGCAAGGGCGTGATACTGCAGCACGGCACCTTCCTCGTGAAGGTCGATTTGGCCCGCATGTTCACCGTGCTGAGGGCGCCCTGGCCTGTGCCGCTCGATGAGGTAGTGAGGCGGGCGGAGCGCAAGATAACGTCCGTGGAGCGGGAGCTGGGCAGGCCCGTGCCCGTGCGGGAGGCCTATGAGGCGCTGGTCCAGGGCTTCTCCGAGGCCCTGGGGGCAGAGCTGGTGCCGGGGGAGCTCACGGAGCTGGAGCGCGAGCTGGCCGAGGAGCTCTACAGGGCCAAATACACGCGGGAGGAGTGGAACCTCAGGCGGGAGCTCGTGAGGCCGGGGAGGATGGCCTGCGCCCTCTGAAGGTGCCCCTAGCAGGCAGGGAGCTCCGCAGGGGAAAAGCCTAAGAAGCCCGACCTCCCTTGAGGTCGGCAGGGGCCCGTGAAGAAGGCACGAGCTGCCTGAGGGGCCCTCAAGGCCCGTGCTGATTGCCGTCGCCACGAGGCCCCCGCCAGCCTGTCGTAAGCCCTTACCTCCCTCACGCCAGGGGGCGCATGTCATGAAATGCCTTGGTATTCGGTAGAAGACATGCGAGAGGGCACCGCGATAGATCTGATTGCCATTATGGAGCGGAGGGTGGTGCGGCCGCCGGGATTTGAACCCGGGTCGCCGGCGTGGAAGGCCGGTGTCCTAGTCCAGGCTAGACGACGGCCGCGTCCGCCAAGCGGTGGGGGCGCCCGGGGCCTTCTTATCCCTTTCGCATGAGCTCCGCTACCTCCGACAGGTGCCTGGCGGCCCTCACCACCTCTGGCCTTACCTCGTGGAGGCGCCCCTTCTCCACCACGAGGTGACGCACGGGCACTTGGAGGCCCGTTATCCTGAGCGCCTGCTCGGCCGCGAAGTGGGCCTGGAGGCAGTGCGGTGAGCCGTCCACGGTCAGCACGACCAGCTCGGCTGGGCGGCCCATGACCATCATGGTGGCCAGCTTGGCCGTTATGTGGCAGATGTGCTCTCTCTCAAGGCAAACGCATAAGGCCACGCGCCCCTCCGCCTGCTGGGCCAATACCTCGGGCCACTCGTGCCTCAGGCACTCGCTGTAGATGAGGACGCTGGCACCGCGCACGTCCTTCGCGGCCACGCTGGTGGAGAGGAGCGGCCTAAGCTCGGGCAGAGCTGGCGATGGCATGGCCTGTGGAGCTGGAGGGCCTCCCTAAAGGTCTTTGCCAGACCGTAGCCGCGCGTGGCCACAAGCCTTAAATACCTCACTTAAGGCTCAGGGAAGGCTGAGGGAAGAAAGCTTGACAAGAGCGTTAGTCATAGGGCTGGACAGCGTGGAGCCCACCTTGGTCTTCGAGCGGTGGCGTGATGAGCTCCCCACCCTCTCGGCCCTGGCCCGCGATGGCCTCTGGGGCCGCGTGGCCACCACGGTGCCGCCCATCACCTGTCCCGCCTGGCCAGCCTCCCTGACTGGCCTGAACCCGGGCCACCTGGGCCTCTACGACCTGAAGTATCGCGTGCCGGGCACCTACACGCGCTTCGGCATCGTGAGCTCCCGCCTGGTGAGGAAGCCCAGGGTGTGGGATTACCTCACGCGCTCCGGCAAGAGGTCCATCAGCCTCTTCGTGCCCGTTACCTACCCGCCCAGCCAGATAGAGGGCCTCATGGTGGCTGGCTTCCTCACGCCAAACGTGCACTCGGACTTCACCCACCCGCCCCAGCTCAAGCAGGAGCTCCTCTCCGTGGTCGGGGGGCCGGAGAACTACATCATAGATGTCTACGACTACAGGCGCATCCCGCCGCGCCAGCTCTACGAGCAGCTGAGGGCCAAGACGGCACATGACTTCAAGATAATCCGCCACTTCCTGGCCAAGGAGAGGTGGGACTTCTTCATGACCGTCATCATGAGCATAGACCGGGCTCAGCACACGCTCTGGAAGTTCTTCGACCGCGAGCACCCGAGGTATGTGGAGGACCCAGAGCTGGCCGAGGGCCTCCTGGACCTGCACAGGCAGATAGATGAGGAGCTGGCGAAGACGCTGGAGCTCGTGCCGCCCGACACGGCCATCATAATCATCTCGGACCACGGGGCGAAGCGCATGTATCACCGCATCAACACGAACGAGCTCCTGGCCCAGGAGGGCCTCCTGAGGCTGAGGGAGATGCCCGACCGCCCGATGGGCCTGCCCGAGCTGGACCAGAAGGGCCTGATAGATTGGGAGCGCACGGTCGCCTACGCGCTGGGGGCCTACATCGCGCAGGTGTTCATCAACGTGCGTGGCCGCGACCCGAAGGGCGTGGTGGCGCCCGGCGAGGAATACCTGGCCGTGAGGGAGCAGGTAGCCGAGGTCCTCGCGTCCGTGAAAGGGCCTGATGGCGAGAAGCTGGACAACCGCGTCTTCATGCGCGAGGACGCCTACGAGGGCGAGAAGCTGGACCTCATGCCCGATCTAACGGTCTATTACGACAACCTGCACTACGGCTCCAACGAGGCCGTGGGCTTCGGCAGCCTCTACAGCCTTGAGACGGCCAAGGGGCCTGACGACAGCAACCACGGTGAGTTCGGCATGTTCATCCTAAAGGACCCAGAGGAGCGCGTGAGCGGCCGTGCGGAGGGCCTGCGCATCGAGGACCTCTGCCCCACCGTGCTGGAGCTCCTGGGCCTCCCCGTGCCACCCGGCCTGACGGGCAAGAGCGTGCTTGAGGGCCCGAAGGGGGTCTGAGGGACGTGAGGTTGGGCCAGCCTCACGGAGGGAAGCTGGTAAATCGCCTGCTTGAGGGAGGGGAGCGCGAGAAGCGCCTGGAGGAAGCACGCGAGCTGCCAGCCATCACGCTTGACAAGAACACGGCCATGGACCTCTGGCAGATAGGCACGGGCGGCTTCTCGCCCCTGGAGGGCTTCATGACGCGCGATGATTACGAGCGCGTGCTGGCTGAGTGCAGGCTGGCGAGCGGCCTGGTGTGGTCCCTCCCGGTCGTGCTGCCTGTCGATGCGGGTTCCTTTGCCTCCCTCTCGGAAGGCGATGATGCTGCCCTGGTGGAGCCGAGCGGGCGCGTTCTGGGCTTGGTCCGCGTGGAGGAGAAGTTCCAGGTAGACCTCAAGCGCGAGGCCCTAGCCATCTACGGCTACGATGACCCAGCCCACCCGGGCGTGGTGAAGGTGCTCAGGCGCTCGCCCTACCTGATAGGCGGCCCCGTGTGGGTGCTCGACAGGCCGGACCTTCCTTTCGCGGACCTCTGCCGGACGCCGGAGGAGCTGAGGGCCGAGTTCAGGGCCCGCGGCTGGCGCACGGTGGCTGGCTTCCAGACGCGCAACCCGCCGCACAGGGCGCACGAATACCTGCAGCGCGTGGCCCTGGAGCTCCTCGATGGCCTCCTCATCCACCCCGTGCTGGGCGAGAAGAAGCCGGGCGACTTCAAGAACGAGGCCATCATAGAGGCCTATAGGTGGCTCATAGAGAACGTTTACCCGCCCGGCCGCGTGGTCCTCTCCGGCCTGGCCACCTGGATGCGCTTTGCCGGCCCACGCGAGGCCGTATTCCACGCGTTGGTGCGCAAGAACTACGGCTGCACGCACTTCATAGTGGGCCGCCTGCACGCGAGCCCGAGCGGCTGGTATCGCGATTACGATGCCCACGAGCTCGTGCGCGAGTTCGGGACGGAGGAGCTCGGCATAGAGGTCCTGCTGCTGAAGGGGCCCTTCTACTGCCGTGCCTGCGGGGGCGTGGCCACGGAGAACACCTGCGGGCATGGGGAGGCAGAGCGCGTGAAGATAAGCATGACCACCGTGAGGGCCATGCTCCGCGAGGGGAAGCAGCCGCCGCCCGAGATCATAAGGCCGGAGGTGGCGAGGATAATAGCCAAATACGGCTTCGTCTAGGTGCTGGCCCTTGGACCCCTGGCTCTTCCTCCTTGTGGCCTTCCTATCGCTCGTGTGCGAGTATGTGAACGCCACGCTGGGCGGTGGCTACGGCACCCTCCTCGTGCCAGCCCTCTTCCTGCTCGGCTTCCGCCTCCTTGAGGTCGTGCCAGCCATCCTCCTCTCCCAGGTCCTCACGGGCCTCATAGCCGCGCTCGCCCACCACAGGCTGGGGAACGTGGACTTCAGGCCCAGCTCGCGCGACCTCAGGCTGGCCCTCGTGCTCGGTGCCTCGGGCTCCCTGGGCGCCCTCGCGGCCGTGCTGGGGCAGCTCAGGCTCCCTCGCCCGGTCGTGGAGGCCTACGTGGCCCTGATGGTCTTGGCGGTGGGCTTCTCCCTCCTGGCGGGCCTCAGGATAAAGGCCTTCAACTCCTCCTTCTCCTGGAAGAAGGTAATCGGTCTCGGCCTTCTGGCCTCCTTCAACAAGGGCATAAGCGGGGGCGGCTACGGGCCTCTCCTGGCTGGTGGGCAGGTGCTCTCGGGCGTTGGCGAGAGGAAAGCCATAAGCATCACCGCCCTCTCGGAGGCCATCACCTGCCTGGTGGGCTTGGCGGGCTATGCCCTGGTCCTCAAGGCCTTCTCCTGGAGCCTAGCCGCGGCTGTGGCCCTGGGGGCCATGGTATCGGCGCCTCTCTCGGCCTACTCGGTGAGGAAGGCTGATCCCCGCTTCCTCAGGTTGGGCATGGGCCTGCTGATAACCGCGTTGGGCTTGGCCATGCTCCTCAAGCTCTTCCTGAGCTAACCTTATATGCGCTGGGCTTCCCGGCAGGCCAGAACCAGAAGTGGTCGCAGATGAAGAAGCTAGGGGTGGCCGTCATAGGCGTGGGGTTCTGGGGCCAGAACCACGCCCGCGTTTACCATGACCTTCCGAGGGCCGAGCTGGTGGCCGTCTGCGACCTAGATGAGCATAAGGCCCGGGAGGTCGCGGCCAGGTATGGCGCTGAGGCCTACACGGACAGCTCGGAGCTCCTCAAGCGCGAGGACGTGGAGGCCGTGAGCATTTGCACCTGGTCCACCGCCCTGGCGGATGAGGCGGCCAAGGCGCTCAGGGCCGGGAAGCACGTCCTGGTCGAGAAGCCCATGGCCGCGAGCTCCCGGGAGGCCGCCCGCCTGGTGGAGCTGGCCGAGCGGGAGGGGCTGACGCTCGCGGTGGGCTTCGTGGAGAGGTTCAACCCAGGCGTCCAGCACGTGAAGGAGCTCATCAGCTCGGGCAGGCTCGGCCGGGTGGTCGCCCTCTCTTCCAGGAGGCTATCGAGGTGGCCTCAGAGGCCCTGGGACGTGGGGGTGGTCAGGGACCTGGCCATCCATGACGTAGATCTGATGCGCTACCTCCTGGGCGAGGAGCCGACCTCCATCTACGCCATGGTGGGCTGGCTCAGGCGGGCGGACGTGGAGGACTACGCCACCATCCTGCTCGCCTTCCCGGGCGGCACGGTGGGCCTCATAGAGGCCAACTGGCTCACGCCCCACAAGGTCCGCGTGCTCCGCGTTACCGGCAGCGAGGCCACCCTGGACCTGGACTACCTGACGCAGCAGGTTACCATCAGGGACGAGGAGGGCGCCTTCACGCCCACCAGGCCCTGGAGGGAGCCCCTTAGGCTTGAGCTTGAGCACTTCGTGGACTGCGTGCTGAGCGGCCGCGAGCCCGTGGCCTCGGGCCGGGATGGCCTGGCAGCCCTCACCCTTTGCGAGCTAGCGCTCAAGTCGGCCAGCAAGGGCCGCCCGATAGTCCTGAAGGAACTCCCATGAGCCTTCCTAGTGAGCGCTCCCGTGGCTCTGACCGGGAAAAGGCTGACCTCCTCAGAGCTAGGATAACGGCCGGAAAAAGAAGCCGATGGTCGCTCCCGCCAGCTCAGTAAGTGTAGAAGCCGCGGCCAGCCTTCCTGCCGGTCCAGCCCTTGGCCACGTAGTCCTCCAGGAGCGGGCAGGGCTTATACATCTCAAGACCATACCTTTCGTAGAGCTCCCTCAGCTTGGCCAGCACCTTGTCCAAGCCCATCTTGTCCGCCTGCTCGCATGGCCCGAGGGGCCAGCCCGTGCCCAGCTTCATGGCCGTGTCTATGTCCTTCGGCTCGGCCACATCATCATGGACTATCCAGGCCGCCTCGTTGATGGCCACAGCCCACGTCCGGGCCGTGTCCCACTCGCCCACCTTCTCAAAGGGTATGCGCGGGCGCCCCTTCGACCAGTCGTAGAAGCCAGCGCCAGCCTTCTGCCCCAGCTTGCCAGCCTTCACCAGCTCCTCCACTATCGGGCAGGGCTTGGCCCGCTCGCCATAGGCCTCATACATGACCTTGCCCACCTCGTAGATGATGTCTATGCCTATGTAGTCCGCCAGCTCGAAGATGCCCATCGGGAAGCCGACATCATACTTCAGCGAGGCATCTACGGCCTCTATGTCCGTCTCGCCCTTGTGGAGGGCCCAGAAGGCATCGGCGAACACGGGCATGAGGATGCGGTTCACGATGAAGCCGCGCACGTCCTTCTTGCAGAGGACGGGCGTCTTGCCCAGCCTCCTGGCCAGCTCTATGACCGTCTGGGCGGTCTCATCGCTCGTGTCCTCGCCCTTGATGACCTCCACGAGCTGCATGAGCTGCGGAGGGTTGAAGAAGTGCATGCCGGCCACCTTATCTGGCCTGTTCGTGGCCCGGCCCATCTCCGTGATGCTGAGGCTGCTGGTGTTGCTGGTGAGGATGGCGTGCTCCGGCATGAGCTGGTCCAGCTTGGAGAACACCAGCTTCTTCACGTCCATGCGCTCCACCACGGCCTCGATGGCGAAGTCAGCGTCCTCCACGTAGCCCTCATACTCAGTGGTGGGCTTTATGCGGTTGAAGGCGGCTTCGGCCTGCTCAGGCCGGATGCGCTTCTTCTCCACGAACTTGTCCAGGGACCACTTTATCTTCTCCACGGCCTTCTGCAGTATCTCATCCTTGATGTCTATCAGGACGACATCATAGCCGTGCATGGCACAGACCTGGGCGATGCCGTGGCCCATCGTGCCCGCGCCCACGACCACTATCTTCTTGATGTCCTCCACTCCCATGTCTGGCACCTGCACCTGCCTCCACGCTCGCCATAAAAGGGTATCGGGGAGGGAAACGGAGGCAAAGGGTTAAAGCGCCCGCCGCTGCCAGCCGTCTGGCGCCGGGCATGATGAGGAAGGTGGCCGTCATAGGCGTGGGCCACGCGAAGTTCGGCAGGAGGCAGGACGTGAACGTGGCGGAGCTGGCCTTCGAGGCCATCAAGCCCGCCCTGGAGGAGGCTGGCGTGGAGCCCAGGGACATCCAATACATGCCCGTGGGCACCATAGGCATGTGGTATGAGGAGGGTTTGCCGGCCGTCATCATAGCCGACTACTGCGGCCTCTCCGGCGCTGGCCTAGCGCGCTTCGAGGCCGCCTGCGCGAGCGGGAGCGCTGCCTTCCACGCGGGCGTCATGGCCATCGCCAGCGGCCTGGTGGACCTCGTGCTCGTGGTGGGCGTGGAGAAGATGCGCGAGGTGGACACGCTCACGGCCGTGGAGCTCATAGGGCGGGCGGGCAGCTACCTCTGGGAGTTCGAGAACTTCGGCCTCACCTTCCCGGGCTACTACGCGCTCCACGCGACGGCCCACATGGCCAAGTTCGGCACCACGGAGGAAGACCTGGCCCTGGTGGCCGTGAAGAACCACCACTACGCCACCATGAACCCCTACGCGCACCTCCAGGAGGAGATCACGGTCGAGAAGGCCCTGGCCTCCCGCGTGGTGGCCTGGCCCCTGAAGCTCTACGACTGCTGCCCGATAAGCGATGGGGCTGCGGCCGTGGTCCTGGCCTCAGAGGATAAGGTGAAGGAGCTGGGCATAGACACGCCCGTGTGGGTGGCTGGCCTCGGCTTCGCCTCCGACAGCGGCAACCTGACGAAGCGCCAGAGCTATGTGGGCCTTATGTCCAGCGTCTGGGCCAGCCAGAGGGCTTACAAGATGGCTGGCGTGGGGCCCGAGGACATAGATTGCGCCACCGTGCACGATTGCTTCACCATCGCGGAGATCATGGCCTACGAGGACCTGGGCTTCTGCAAGAAGGGCGAGGGGGCCAAGCTCATCCGGGAGGAGCAGACCTACATAGGCGGGAGGATACCGGTGAACATGGACGGCGGCCTGAAGGCCAAGGGGCACCCGATAGGCGCCACGGGCGTCTCCATGATAGTCGAGCTCACAAAGCAGCTGCGCGAGGAGGTCCAGCCGCGCGAGAGGCAGGTCCCCATGAAGAACTACGTGGCCCTGGCGCACAACGTGGGCGGCACGGGCCACTACTGCTACGTAACCATCCTCAGGAGGTGAGCCCGCATGGCATATGACCCGACCACGGGCACGCTCAAGAGCAGGAGCCTCACGCTCGCCTACGAGATCCCGGTCTCCAAGATAGCCCGCTTCTGGGAGGGCCTGGCGGAAGGGAAGCTGCTGGCCACGCGCTGCAGGGCCTGTGGGCGCAAGATGTTCCCACCCCAGGCGGCCTGCGACCGCTGCCACTCCACGGACATCGAGTGGTTCGAGGTGAGGGGCGTGGGCGAGGTGGTGGCCTTCACGCACATCGTGGTGAAGCCCGCCTCCTTCCAGGAATACCCGGTCTACACGCCCGCGGTGGTGGAGTTCAAGGAGGAAGGCGTGCGCGTCTTCGGCTGGATGGCGCCAGAGGTGCCGAAGCGCAAGGTGAAGGTCGGCCTCAAGGTCCGAGTTGAGCCTCGCGAGGAGGACGGGCGCTGGACCTGGGTCTTCGTGCCCGTCGAGGAGGAATGAGGGCACTCGCACTCCTTAGAGGCCTGCTCTCCCTTTTTGCCAGCTGAGCTAGCGGCCTTAGGCTGACGTTTCTCGGAAGCCTTATACGTCCTCCTGGGGCCTGCTCGACAGCTTTGTTGGAGGGGCTGTTGGCCGAGGTGGGCCTTGAGGGCATAGTGGATGCCCACGTCCACCCGCTCCCCATGCTGTCCGAGGAGGAGCTCCTGCGCGAGGTGCGCTTGGCCCGGGTGAGGAGGGCAGTGCTGCTGGCCCTGGACGTGGACCCTGGCGTGCTGGACGAGCCGCGCTCCCGGGCGAGGTTCATGGAGGAGCTCTTCAACGCTGGCGTGTGGGACCTGAGGGCGCTCGACAACGCCAGGGAGCTCCTCCGCCTCGCCAGGACGCCCAACGAGCGCGTGGCCGAGCTGGTCAGGAGGCACCCGAGCGCCTTCCTGGGCTTTGGGTCCGTGAACCCCTCTAAGCCCTCCTCCTACGTGCGGGAGACGCTGGCCCAGATACGCGATTTGGGCCTAGTGGGGGTGAAGCTCTTGCCCACCCTCCAACTCTTCTGCCCGAGCAAGGCCAGGAGGAAGCTGAAGGCTATCCTGCGCTTCTGCGAGCGCGAGAACCTGGTGGCCATGTTCCACACGGGCTGCGACCCAGGCCCCTGGGAGGCACCGGCCCTCTCGGCCTGCGCGAACCCCGCGCTGTTGGCCCCCTTCGTCCGCTCCTTCAGGCGCGTGAGCTTCGTCCTCGCCCACGCTGGCAGCTACTCGGCCACGCGGCCCGGCATCTGGTTCAGGGAGGCCGTGGAACTCGCGGCCAGCTACCCGAACGTATGGCTTGACGTGGCTGCCGTGCCCTACCTGCTCATGGAGGAAGAGTTCGTGAGCACCCTGAGGGCCAGGGGCCTGCTCGACCGGGTGCTCTTCGGCTCCGACTACCCCGTCGTGGGCTCCTCCGGCATAGCGGATGTGGCCGACATGGTGCTGAGCTCGCCCGGCCTGACGGCCGATGAGAAGGCGGGCGTCATGGCCTTGAACGCCGAGCGGCTGCTCGAACTGTGAGGCACGGGGCCAGCCCTTGCCTGCTGAACACTTGTTCAGCTTCCCACGGGCTTCCGAGAAGTATTAAAAGGGCCTAGAGGAGCAAGAGCTGGGGTAAGATATGTCGGAGAAGCCGTGGCTGAAGTTCTACCCACCATGGGTGCCCCATCACATAGATTACCCAGAGGTGCCGCTGGACCGCCTGCTGAAGGAGGCGGCCGAGAAGCACCCGGATGCGGTGGCCATCATCTTCGAGGGCTACAAGATGCGCTACAGAGAGCTGGACGAGGCTGTCGATAGGCTTGCCACGGCCCTCCAGGACCTTGGCGTCCGGAAGGGCGATAAGGTGGCCATCTTCCTGCCGAACTGCCCCCAGTTCGTGATAGCC
>CAZPDR010000004.1:6659-15496 GCA_964585495.1 uncultured Candidatus Bathyarchaeia archaeon | reverse complement strand
AAAGCCTACTTGTTGTAGCCCGGCACCTTCCTGCCCATCCAGAGCTCCGGCAGCACTATGAAGAGGCCAGCTGAGGCCACGCCGAAGGCCAGGGCGAGCTGCCAGGGCTCAAGCGGCACGCAGTGGAGGGCTGGCCCCAGCACGGGTATGTAGGGCAGGGCCGCCGTGAGGGCCATGCAGAGCAGGTCGGCGAGCACGAAGAACTTGTTCTCGAACGCCTTCTTGCCCATCCTCCATATACTATGTGTTTCTGACCGGCAGTTCCAGACCACGAAGAGCTCGAAGAGGGCGGCCTGTATGAAGACCATGGTTACGGCCAGGTAGTAGTCCTTCAGGACCAGGTAGCCGTAGAAGAACAGGCCCAGGCTGCCGAGGGCCTGGCAGAGGAAGGAGACTATCATGAAGAGCAGCATGCCGTGGAAGATGCCGGCCTTCGGGTCGCGAGGCGGCCGCGTCTCCACGCCCTTCTCGGGCGGGTCCGTGCCCAGCGCTATGGCTGGCGGGCCATCGGTTACCAGGTTGATCCAGAGTATCTGGGCGGCCAGCATGGGCGGTGGGAAGCGCAGGAGGGCTGCCGTGCCCAGGACCACGAGCTCGTCGAAGTTACATGACATGAGGAACCTGATATACTTGCGTATGTTGTCGTATATCTGGCGCCCGTAGATGAGGGCGTTCACGAGCGTGGCGTAGTTGTCGTCCACGAGGATGACGTCGGCTGCCTCCTTCGTTACGTCCGTGCCCTTGATGCCCATGGCCACGCCCACATCGGCCCTCTTCAGGGCAGGCGCGTCGTTCACGCCATCGCCCGTCATGGCCACGATATGGCCCTTCTTCTTCAGGGCCTCCACTATCCTGAGCTTGTGGATGGGCGAGACACGCGCGTAGACGACCACGTCCTCCACGATCTCCTCGAACTCCTCATCGCTCATGGCATCTAGCTCGGCGCCCGTGAGCACCTTCCCACCTGGCTTGAGGATGCCGAGCTCCTTGGCGATGGCCACGGCCGTGAGCTTGTGGTCGCCCGTTATCATCACGTTCTTCATGCCAGCCCTCTCGCACGCCTTCACGGCCTCTATGGCCTCGGGCCTGGGCGGGTCCATCATGCCCTGCAGGCCCACGAAGACCAGCTCCCGCTCTACCAAGTCCTCGCTGTAATCGTCCAGGCCGTCAGGCAGGGGCCGGTAGGCCATGGCCAGCACCCTCAGCGCGCTGGAGGCCATCTCCTCGTTCGCCTTCAGGATGGCCTGCCTCATCTCGTCCGTGAGGGGCACAACCTGCCCGTCCAAGAGCACGTGGCTGCACCGCTCAAGCACGATCTCTGGAGCTCCCTTCACGTAGGCCACGAGCTTGCCATCGGGCGCGCGGTGAATGGTGCTCATGCGCTTGCGCTCCGAGCTGAAGGGAATCTCATACACCCTGGGCTTCTCGCCCTCTAGGGCAGGCTTCTCAAGGCCGAGCCTCCTGGCCGAGAGCACGAGCGCGACCTCGGTGGGATCGCCCGTCGTCTCCTCACCCTTCACCACCACGTTGTTGCAGAGGCAGCCTATCTCAAGCGCGAGCCTCACGGCCTCCAGGTCGTGCTCTGGCAGGTCGTTATCGCCCGACAGGCTGTCCATGTCGAAGAACTTCCCGTTCGCGTATATCTTGCGGACCTCCATCTCGCCCTTCGTGAGCGTGCCCGTCTTGTCCGCACACACGTAGGTAACCGAGCCGAAGGTCTCGGCAGAGGCAAGGCGCCTCACGATAGCGTTCCTCTTGGCCAGCTCCCTCGCGCCCAAGGCGAGCGTGATGGTAACCACGGCCGGCAGGGCCTCTGGCACGGCTGAGACGGCCAGGGCCACGGCTATCATGAGGGACTTCAGCACCGCCCTCATGGAGAAGCCATACTCGATCAGGTCCAGGATGAAGAGGATGATGCACAGGATTATGATGAGCTTGGCCAGCTTGGCCGCGAAGCTATCTAGCTTGGCCTCCAGGGGTGTTTTCTCGCGCTCCACCTCGGCCAGGGCCTTGGCTATCTTGCCGAACTCCGTGTTCATGCCCGTGGCCACAACCACGGCCTCACCACGGCCACGGACCACGTGGGTGCCCATGAAGACCATGTTGAGCCTATCGGCCACGGGCGTCTTTGGGTCCAGGGTGCCCAGCCTCTTGGACACGGGCGTGGACTCGCCCGTGAGAGGGGCCTCATCCGTGGCCAGCTCATAGCACTTGATGAGCCGAGCGTCCGCTGGCACGTGGTCGCCTTCCTCCAGCAGGATGATGTCGCCTGGCACGAGCTCGCTGGCCGGTATGGTCTTCACCTCGCCATCCCTGCGCACGCGGGCCGTGGGTTTCACCATCCTTTTCAGGGCCTCAAGCGCCTTCTCGGCCCTGTATTCCTGGATGAAGCCCGTTACGGCGCAGAGGAAGACGATGGCCGTGATGGTGATGGCGTCCACCAGCTCGCCTATGAACACGGAGATGATGGAGGCCGCGATGAGCATGAGCACGAAGGCGTCCTTGAACTGCCCCAGGAACATCTTCAGGGCCTTGAAGCGCTCTTCCTCCTCCCTCAGCACGTTAGGCCCGTATTGCTCCAGGCGCCTCCTGGCCTCTTCCTCGCTCAGCCCCCGCTCGCTCGTGTTGAGCGCCTTGAGGACCTCTTGCTCGCTGAGGGAGTGCCAGGCCTTGCTCAACAGCGCTCCCCTTGGAGCCGGGATTTAGCATCTGTTATAAGCCTAACGTGGTATGCTAGCCGCGCGGGCGGGGCCGAAATAACCGACAAGGAGCTCCTCCGGGATGAACGGCTATCGCGCAGCCCAGCTGGGCTGCGCGCATCTAGCGGCCTGGCGCCTCCTTGACGGCTGGGATGATGCAGAGGATCTTCATGACGGTGTTGCCCGTGTTCCTGAACTCGTGGAGCTCGTTGGGCGGCACGAACACGACCGTGCCGGGCTTCAGCGGGTATTCCTTGCCCCCCTCGCCTATCACCACGCCCTCGCCCTCAAGGATGAAGGCCTCGTGCTCCCACGGGTGGCGGTGCCTGGGCGTGTTGGAGCCGGGCTCCATCTCGAAGTAGCGCATCCAGAACTTGTTAGCCCCATCCTTCTCCGTCAGGAGCCAGCGCACGTATACCTTGCCCTTAGCGCCCTCGACCTCGAAGGGCTTCGGCTCCACCTCGCGGAAGTCGAAGACCTTCAAGCTCATCCACCCGGGAGCTGTGTCTAGACATGGGCAATATAAGTATTGCGAGATGAGGAACATGGCCTACCCCGTGGGGAAGTCAATATGCATTTACCGTGGGGTCGGGTAAAGCTTTTAAGGCTTCATCATCGCGAAGCAAATCCCCGGGGAACAGTATGGCAGAGTCTGGGAGCGGCATGACCGCGGTCACCGGGCGCTTTACCAAGCCGATGGGCAAGAAGAACCTGCCGATCTTCCCGGGCGTCTGGGCTGCCCTCGGCCCCGGCATCGTCTGGGCTGGCCTGTCGCAGGGCAGCGGCGAGCTGATCTGGTGGCCCTACATGGTGGCCAAGTATGGCCTCTGGTTCTGCGGCTGGCTGATCATCTGGGCCTTCATGCAGCTCTGGTATAACCAGGAGCTCGGCCGCTACACGCTCCTCACGGGCGAGGACTTCTACACGGGCGCCCACCGCATCCACCACCTGTTCGGCTGGCTCACGCTGTTCCTGGCCATCCTGATGTTCTCCTGGGTGGGCGGTTACACGGGCGCTGCTGCCTCCGCTCTAACGGCCATCACGGGCTTCCCGCCCGGCTGGGACTTCAAGAACCAGGTGCGCTTCTGGGCCATTATATTGATTATCGCTTGGCTGGTGATCATATTCCTGGGCCCCGTGGCTTACAGGATCGTGGAGATCGTGGAGATCATAGCCGCCTTCGCGAGCTTCTTCGGCATGCTCGTGGCCGTGTGCGTAACTGCCGAGGTGAGGGCGATCGCTGGCGAGTTCTTCGCCAGCCTCTTCGTGCCCAGGTTCGGCCTGCCGCCTGGTTGGGATGTGGCTGACACAGCCGTCCTCATCACGCTGATCGCCTACACGGGCGCTGGCGGCTTCTGGAACACGGGCTATTCCTTCTGGGTCCGCGACAAGGGCTTCGGCCAGGCCGCCCACATCGGCAGGGTAACCAGCCCTGTTACGGGTGCCCCAGAGCCCATCCCGAGCGTGGGCTACGGCTTTGACCCCACGGATGAGAACATGGAGGAGGCGAAGAAGTGGACTCATCTGCTGTGGGTTGATAACTGCATAGGCGTGGTCCTGAACCTAGTAACCATCTTCCTCACGTGCATGCTGTCCTACGGCATCCTGCACCCAGCTGGCAAGTGGCCCAAGGGCTGGTCGCTGGTGGTCGTCCAAGGCGAGTGGCTGGGCAGGGCCTTCGGGCGTGCTGGCGAGGTCCTGATGCTGCTCCTGGGCTTCTTCTTCCTGGCCGACGTCTGGCTGACGGCTGGCGACCTATTCTCGCGCATAGTGTCCACCCACTCCTACGTGCTCAGGGAGACGGTCGAAATCAAGGAGCCCTACAAGCCCTTCCTGGCCCTCTGGATACCGATAGCCATCGTCCTAGCCGTGGCCGCCTACGACCCCAAGCTGCCAGCTGGCATGCTGGCTGGCGCCATGGCCGCGGAACTCATCTACTCGGCCCTCATCATAGGTATCCTGGTCTACGCGGCCTACAAGGGCCTGGAGTATAGATACATCTACTACACGGTCTGGGTGGCCTTCACCATCATGGGCATCACGCAGCTCTTCCTGAAGGCACCTGGCCCGCTCGTCCTGAGCACGGGCGTCATGAGCATGTTCGTGCAGGCCATCTTCTGCACCGCCCTGCTCTACCTGAACTGGTTCCTGCTGCCGAAGATCCACCCGGCTGGCGAGAAGGTCAGGCCGCACTGGGGCCACTTCATCATCCTGCTGGGCACGACCATCGTCTGGTGGTGGCTGAGCTTCTGGTACATGGCCGTCAAGCTGGGCTAGGGGTCGCCTGATGCGGGTGGTGCTGCCGGCCGAGCACTACGACAGGGCCTCCGGCGCCCTGAGCTGCGCCATGCCAGCCCTCCTTTTTCTGATAATAAATGTCATAGGCTCCGCTATCTCCCCCTTCATCCTCCTGCTCATGGCCATAGACTTCGTGCCCCTCGTGGCCTTTGGCTACGGCCTGGACCTGGTTTTCCGCGTGCTGCCCAGGAAGCTCAGGGAGGCGAGGGCCAGGAGCCCCTGGGCAGCCGTGAAGGTGATCGTGAGCTGGGTCATAGCCTTCCCCCTGGCCAGGACCATAGCCAACTTCCTCAGGGGGCTGCTGGAGGGCTCGGAGCTCACGGCCATCCTCTGGGGCCTCCTGCTCGACCTGCCCTACCTACTGGTCTTCGGTCTCTTCTTCGGCGTCTTCTTCACGGTAGCCTATTCCTTCTTCGCCAGGCTGCGCTGGAGGATCGCCCGTAGGAGGGCTATGAGGCGCCCGACCAAGAAGCCCCCGGAGAAGGCAAGGGAAGTGCGCCAGGTGAAGAAGAGGCGCAAGCCTTAAGAAGAGCTGCGCGGCCAAGCCCGCCCGGGGAGATTTATGCCCCTTCCGAGGCCGCGCAGCTCTAAGGTCTTCGATGGCATAGAGAGGACTCCACACCGCGCTCTCTTCAAGTCCTGCGGCTTCACGGACGAGGACCTGAAGAGGCCCTTGATCGCCGTCGTGAACTCCTGGAACGAGGTATGCCCAGGCCACGTCCACCTGAACAGGCTGGCCCACTACGTGAAGCTCGGCATCCGCGAGGCCGGTGGCACGCCCGTGGAGTTCAACACCATAGCCATCTGCGATGGCATAGCCATGGGCCACGAGGGCATGCGCTACTCCCTGCCCAGCAGGGACCTCATAGCTGACTCCGTGGAGCTCATGATCCAGGCCCACGGCTTCGATGCCATGGTGCTCGTGGCCTCCTGCGACAAGATCATACCTGGCATGCTCATGGCCGCTGCCCGCCTTGACATACCTGCCATCTTCTGCCTGGGGGGCAACATGCTGCCCGCCAAGCCCATGTGGGGCTACTACAAGGGAAGGCTCATCACCCTGGCGGAGCTCTTCGAGGTAACGGGCCTGGTGAAGCGGGGCGAGATGACGGAGGAGGAGGCCAAATACCTGGAGGACCTGGCGGCCGTGGGGCCCGGCAGCTGCGCTGGCATGTTCACGGCCAACACCATGCACTGCATGACCGAGGCCCTGGGCATGACGCTGCCCTATGGGGCCACCATACCGGCCGCCTGGGCCGAGCGCTACCGCTATGCTGAGGCCGTGGGCAGGCGCGTGGTGGAGCTCCTGAAGGAGGGCATCACGCCCAGCCAGATACTGACCGAGGAGGCCTTCGAGAACGCCATCCACGTGGACATGGCCCTGGGCGGCTCCACGAACACCATCCTGCACCTCATGGCCATCGCGAACGAGGCTGGCGTGAAGCTCAGCCTTGACCTGTTCGACGAGATAAGCCGGAGGACACCGCACCTCTGCAACATGTCGCCAGCAGGCCCCTACACGCTCGTGGAGCTCCACCAGGCCGGCGGCATACCGGGCGTGATGAAGCGCCTGGAGCCGCTCCTGCACCTCGACTGCCTCACCGTGTCGGGCAAGAGGGTGAAGGACATCGTGGCCGAGGCCCGCGTCTACGACCCGGAGGTCATCAGGCCGCTCGACAACCCCGTGCACAAGGAGGGAGGCATAGCCATCCTGAAGGGGAGCCTGGCCCCGCGTGGCGCTGTGGTGAAGACGGCTGCCGTGAGCCCGAAGATGCTGAAGTTCGAGGGCCGCGCCCGCGTGTTCAACTGCGAGGAGGACGCGATAGAGGCGCTCCTGAGGGGCGAGGTCCAGCCCGGCCACGTGATCGTGATACGCTACGAGGGGCCGAAGGGCGGCCCGGGCATGCGCGAGATGCTGGCTGCCACCGCCACGGTCATGTCCCTCGGCCTGGGCGAGTCGGTGGCACTCGTAACGGACGGCAGGTTCTCGGGCGCCACGAGGGGGCCGTGTATTGGCCACGTCTCGCCAGAGGCCATGGAGGGTGGCCCCATAGCCATCGTGCAGGATGACGACATCATAAGCATAGACATACCGGCCCGTAGGCTGGACCTCAAGCTACCGGAGGAGGAGATAAAGAAGCGCCTGGAGGAGTGGAAGCCCATCGAGCCCAAGGCGAAGAAGGGCCACCTGGTCAAGTATATGAAGGCCGTCGGGCCAACGGATGAGGGAGCCCTCGTGGTCGGCTGAGCTAGCCTGGCTTAGCTGCCTCTCCCTGCTCTCCCTCCCTTTTTGCCTCCCTTCCCCTCCTCAAGCCAGCAGGTAGCCTGCCTCAGCAATCGGGCGGCACGACCTTGCCCGGGTTCAGGATGTTGTTGGGGTCGAAGACCTTCTTGATGCCCTTCATGAGCTCCACGAGCTTCTTGTCCGCGAACCTCAGGAAGTGGCCCAGCCTCACCACGCCCACGCCGTGCTCGGCCGTGATGGTCCCGCCCATCCTCACGGCCAGCTCGTAGAGCCTGTCCTTGAACTCCTCCAGGCGCTCGGGCTCTATGCCGCCAGCCTCCTTGGTGAGGATCTGCGGGTGGAGGTTGCCATCGCCAGCGTGCCCGTATATCGGGAAGAACTCCATGCCGAACTCCTCCGCCAGCTTGCGGGCCTCCTCCACGAAGTCCGCTATCCTGGCCGGTGGCACGGCCACGTCCAGCACGTCGAGCGTGTAGCGCTTCAGGGCCGAGTATATCTGGCTCCTTATGGCTAGGATCTCCTCCTGGTCCTTCCTGTCTATGGCCGTGAAGGTCTCAAGCGCGTTGTGCTCGCGGGCTATCTGGTCTATCTTCTCCGCCACGGGCAGGAGCTCCTCCATGCTTGAGCCCTCAAGGATGATGTAGAGGTAGCAGCGCCCCTTCTCGATGCGCCACTTAAGGCCCTGGAGCTCCGCCGACTTCTCGGCCACATCGCGCTCCATATACTCCATGGCCAGGGGCCTTATGCCGGCCCGGAGTATCTCCGGCACCGCGCTTATGGCATCGTGCGGGCTATCGAAGGCTATCACGAGGCTTATGGTAATGCCGGGCCTCGGGTAGAGCCTCAGCGTGGCCTTCGTTATGATGCCCAGCGTGCCCTCGCTGCCTATGAAGAGGTGCATGAGGTCGTAGCCAGCCACGTTCTTGATGAGCTTCCCGCCCAGCTGGAGCACCTCGCCCGTGGGCAGCACGACCTCCAGGCCGACCACGTAGGAGCGGATGACGCCATACTTCACGGCCCTCGCGCCACCAGCGTTGCAGGCCACCATGCCGCCCACCGTGGCGCTCTCATCGCCCGGATGGGGCGGGAAGAAGAGGCCAGCTTCCTCAGCCGCCTTTATGAGCTGCGCCAGCGTAACGCCTGCCTCCACCGTGATCATCATGTTCTCCCTGTCGACCTCCACGACCCTGTTCATGCGCTCAAGGGAGAGCACGATGCCGCTCCGCGTGGGGATGGCGCCCCCGACCACGCCCGTGCCACCACCCCTCGGGAAGACGGGTATCCTCAGCTCGTTCGCGAGCCTCATGATGGCCGCCACCTCCTCCGTGCTGCCGGGCTTCACGACCACCACATCGCGGGCTGCCTCGGGCATGACGGCTGGCGCGGTCTCATCGCGCAGGTAATCTTGGACCGCCTCTGGCTCCGTGATGACGTTCGCTGCGCCCACTATCTCCCTCAGCCTCTCCACTACCTCCGGCTCCATGGCCGCACCACCTCCTCCCATTCCTCATTTAAGCCTGCGGGGATGTTGGCAACAAGCACATCACGGCAGGGAGAGGAAGGGAATCCTTATACGAGCTGCAATCGAGCGCGGA
>CAZPDR010000004.1:0-6559 GCA_964585495.1 uncultured Candidatus Bathyarchaeia archaeon | reverse complement strand
GATGGCCTATGAAGATGGCGCCACGACCTCGGCCTCTATCCTGCTGAGCAGGGCCCTGAAGATGGCCTCGGCCTCTCTGTAACGCCCGGCCCTCATGAGCTTGACCATGCGCACGTAGTCGGCCTCCAGGCCTTCTTGGAACTCGCGCGGGGGCACGGGGACCAGGAGCTCCTTTAGCAGCCTCTGGGGTATCGTGACGGTCCCCACGCCCCTCTTGGCCCTGTCTATCTGCTTCCGCCCTAGCTCGGTCTGGAGGAAGAGGGCGAGGTAATACGGCGAGACCAGCCCCCTCCTGACCCGTATCACGTAGATCCAATCATCTGCCACGCCTAGGTCCTCATCGTCTATGACGACTGCCGCCCGGCCTATGCAGCCCACGCCCACGCGCACGAAGAGGACATCGCCCACCCTGACGTGCGCCCGCTCCTTGTCCATGGGGCTCCCGGGCTCCACGAACCTCCTGTTCTCCCTTGAGAAGTCCAGGCCTAACGGGGTAACCACCTTAGCCGATATGAAGCGTATGCCGCTCTCGGAGAACCGCCTCTTCTCACCATATTCCGTCTGCCCGCAGAACATCTCCTCGATGAGCTCGCCCAGCTTTCTCACGGGAAACCTGAACTCCGGGAGCTCCAGGGGCCTGTAGGACCTCGGGTGGAGCGATTCCGCTGTTATCTCGGTCCAGAAGGCGCGCTCGTCCGAGGCACGCGTCTTATAGAGGTCCAGCAGGCGCTCTAGGTCCTGCACCCGCTCGACCTCGGCCATGAAGACCTCCCCCGCGTGAGGCCCTCCCTTCAGCGCGAAGAGTATGGAGGTCTTGGAGGTGGTGGACCTCGTGCCGTTGAAAATGGCTCGGGGCAGCGAGATGACGGCCAGGACACGGCACCTCTCAAGTATGAACTCCCTCACGCGCCTGTAGTTCAGGTTGAGGAAGACGCCATCTGGGAGTATTATCGCTATCACGCCCCCCGGCCTGGCCAGCTGGATGAACCTCTCGATGAACAGGACCTCCACCGCCTGGGACCTAAGGCCAGCTCCTAGCCTGTAGGACGCCAGGAGAGCTCTGTCCCGGACGCGCCCGTACTTGGCGCTGAAAGGCGGGTTCCCGATCACGAGGTCGAAGTGCCCCTCGGGCAAGAGCGGCTCCTCCGTGAGCGTGGGCGCCCGCCTCAGAGCATCGCCTACGATGATTCTGGCGGACTTCCTCACCTCGCCCGGGATGGAGGCGATGCACCGCTCATCCACGTCCACGCCCACGACCTCCTCGAAGCCGTGCTTCAGCATGGACGCCAGGAACACCCCGCTCCCGCAGGCTGGGTCGCAGCCCCTCCTCCTGCGGTCTAAATGGAGGGAGGCGAACTCCACCATGAAGTCGGCTACCCGAGGAGGCGTGAAGAACTGGCCGAGGACCTTCTCCCTCGACCTGAAGTGCTTCTCGCGCTGGCGCACAGCAGCCTCCACCTCTCCTCCCTGGCCCCCTCCGATGTTGAACTCGTGGCTTTTCATATAAGTGGTCTCACCTAGGCTCATATATCAAGGCCCCCTGGCATTTCGAAAAACCTTCATAAAGCGGGCCAGACCTCCAGCTGGTGGTTGGGCGTGCCCATAGAGGAAGCCCGGTATATCTGGATGGACGGCGAGCTCGTCCCCTGGCGTGAGGCGAGGATACACATACTTAGCCACGTCATACACTACGGCAGCGGAGTCTTCGAGGGCATACGCTGTTATAAGACGGACCGCGGCCCAGCCATCTTCAGGCTTGAGGACCACATAGAGCGCCTCTTCTACTCCGCCAAGGTCTACATGATGGAGATACCGTTCAGCAAGGAGGAGATCGTGGAGGCCTGCAAGGAGGTGGTCCGCGCCAACGGGCTTGAGGAGTGCTACATACGGCCGCTCGTCTACCGCGGCTACGGCGAGATGGGAGTGAACCCGCTTAAGTGCCCCGTGCGCGTGGCCATAGCCGCCTGGCCCTGGGGCGCCTACCTGGGCGAGGCGCTTGAGAAGGGCGCCCGCGTGGTCGTCTCCACCTGGAGGCGCATCTGCGGGGACGTGCTGCCCCCCACGGCTAAGGCCTGCGGCCACTACACGAACTCCCAGCTGGCCAAGATGGAGGCCATCTTAGGCGGCTACGACGAGGCCCTCATGCTCGACATAAACGGCTACGTGTCGGAGGGCTCTGGCGAGAACTTCTTCATGGTGAAGGATGGCGTGATCATCACGCCGCCTCCGGAGGCCTCCATACTGCTCGGCATCACGCGCGACACGGTCATCAAGCTGGCCCGCGACCTGGGCTATACGGTGGTGGAGCGCTTCATCTCCCGCGCGGAGGTCTATGGGGCCGATGAGTGCTTCTTCACCGGCACGGCAGCTGAGATCACGCCCATAGTGGAGGTGGACGGGCGCAAGATAGGCGATGGGAAGCCAGGCCCCATCACGCGCAGGCTTCAGGCCAAATACTTCGATGTCGTGCGAGGCCGCGATGAGCGCTACCTGCACTGGCTGGCCTTCGTGGGGTAAGCGGCATCGAGAAGTGGCAGCCTTGTTTTTCTGGCATTCCCCTGGGCCTCCGGAGAGCTCTCCGTGTAGTGGTGCGCCCAGTGCGGATGAGTTCATCAAGAGGATAAGGCGGGCGTTCGCTGAGGGACGGTATGTGGTTCGCTTGCACGCGAGGGTGAGGATGAGGGAGCGGGGGATAACGGACGCGGAGGTCCTAGAGACCATAATGCATGGGGAGGTGATAGAATATTATCCGGACGCACAGCCCTATCCAGCCTGCCTTATCTTGGGCTTCGCGGGCGGAAGGCCCATCCATGTGGTCTGTGCTTTATCGCCAGAAGGAACAGCCTTTTTAATCACGGCCTACATACCCTCGCCCGAGCTATGGGAGCCAGGGTTCAGGAGGAGAAAACAGGCATGAAATGCGTCTTATGCGGTGGCGAACTGAGGGAGCAGGTCGTGGACGTGCCGTTCACCTACAAGGGCCACCTTGTGCTCATTAAGAGGCTGAGGGCCTATGTGTGCGAGCAGTGCGGCGACATCTACCTGCCACCGAGCTCCGATGAAGTGGTCAGGAAGGTCCTAGACAAGATCGACACTAACAAGTTCGTATCCAGGCAGATGGAGGTAATTGTCGAGGTAGCTATGTGGTAGCCTAAGCATCGCCCACTATTTTGCGCTCTCGCTCGTAAACGGATATGTGGGCCAGCTTAGGAATTCTCTTGCGCTCCTTCTCTCGGCCCATTCTCCATCGCCTAATTCCTAAGGCTCCCGCTAAGATATTACCTTTGCTTGCCAATATCGTCAGCCTATTATCTCCACCTGGGTGCCTAGCGCGTGCCCCGGCAGCCCTCGCCTGAACCGCGCTCTAACGTGCCCCCTCCGGCCGTGGACGGCCACTATCTTGCCGCGGTGCGTGCGCTCGCCCACGGGCCAGGCCACCTTGCGGCCTATGAGCTGGGCCGCCCTGGAGGCATCATCGTAGCCGGGGAAGTAGAGTATGCACTCCTTTGGGTTCTGGCTCTTCGGGCCTATCCT
Source organism: uncultured Candidatus Bathyarchaeia archaeon (assembly GCA_964585495.1). Classification (GTDB taxonomy): domain Archaea; phylum Thermoproteota; class Bathyarchaeia; order EX4484-135; family EX4484-135; genus EX4484-135. The sequence continues at coordinate 3,025 of CAZPDR010000004.1, read as the reverse complement.
GAAGTTCACCACATACCCCAGGAGGCCCATAGCGTCCTCCGCGGGGCAGGCTGGCTTATAAGCGCTCCCCCTCCCGCTCGCCAGGGAAACGAAGGGAAGGGCAGGGAAGCCTCCCGTCCCGGCCCCACCGGGCGCGACGCGCTCTTAGACCACCTGGACCTCGTCAGCACGGCCGCCGCAGAAGCGCGTTATGTAATCGGCCGCGAGCTTGGCTGCCTCCACCAGCCTGCGCACGGCCACGCCAGGCGCTCCGCAGGCGACCACGAGCGCCCTCCTGGTCCGCTCGGTTATCTTCGTCCTATCGCTGTCCCTGTGCGGGTAAATGGCTATCGGCCCCTCCGCGTCGGCTAGCACGAGCTCGCGGCCTGAGAGCTCCACGGGCTCCCTCATGCCTATCCCAAGGAAGAGCTCCCCTGCCTTGGCATACCTCAGCTCAAGGGGCCAGCTGGCCACGGCGTCCATGTCGAAGGTGGCGAGAGGGATGCCGGAGCGCAGGGAAGCCACGTTGTAGGCGTCCACGAGGTTGTTGATGGCCGGAAAGGGCTTGCCAGCCAGCACGCGCCTCACGAGCGCCTCGGCGGAGGGCCTGTCCTTGGTCGGGTCGATGCCCAGGCGCCAGAAGAAGTCGCGATAGGCGCGGAAGAGGGGCACATCCTTCAGCGTGCTCAGCTCATACTTGGCCTTGACCTCAGCGATGGCCTCTTCCACGAGGGCCTGGAGTTCCTCTGGCCTTTCGCGCCTCACGACCACGCCCGATAGCTCCACGAGGGCGAGGTGGAGCGTGGGGAAGCGGGCTCTGACCGCGTCCTGCACGATGATCATGTCTCCCCGCCAAGCCTAAATTGCCCTAGCCCGCTTATAGGGCGTGGCGGACATGGCCTGGACGAGCGGGTATGAGCGCGCATACCTGGCCGAGTGGGCGGCCAGGCGCGTGGGCTTCCGGGTGCTCAGCACCGACCTAGTGAAGGGCATACCGCGCCTCCTGGTCGAGCCTCCCCCGGACCTGAAGAAGGCCTTCGAGGAGCTGGTGCTCCTCCTCAGGCCCTACGACATGGTGCCCATGCTTAGGAGGGGGCGCGAGGGCCTGGTGCTCGTGGTGAGGGGCTTCAGGCCGGGGAAGGCACGCTCGAACCTGATACCGCTCGGGCTCTTCATCGCAACCTTCGCCAGCATCTTCGCGGCAGGCTGGTTCCTCTCGCTCAGGTGGCCTGAGGGCCCATTCTGGGGCGCCCTCATGTTCACGGGCGCCATGTTCGCCGTTCTCGCCACGCACGAGATGGGGCACTGGATAGCGGCTCGCCTGCACGGCGTGAGCGTAACGCCCCCGCACTTCATACCCGCGCCCCCGCCCATCAGCCTCCTCGGCACCTTCGGGGCCTTCATCCAGCAGAGGACGCCAGCGCCCAATAAGGACGCCCTCTTCGACATAGGCGTGGCAGGCCCCCTGGCAGGCTTCGTGGCCGCCGTGGCCATCACGCTCGTGGGCCTGCCCTACTCGCGCGTGGTGGTGGGGCCGGTGGAGGGAGTGCCGCTGCCCTACATCTTTGCCTACGCGGTCATGATAAGGCTCGTGCTCTCACCCCTGCCTAGGGGGGCCGTCATCCTCCTCCACCCCGTGGCCTTCGCGGGCTGGGTGGGCATGCTCGTTACCATGCTGAACCTCATACCAGCTGGCTCCCTCGATGGCGGGCACATCGCCCGCTGCGTGCTGAGGGCGGATGCGCACCGTGCCCTGGGCGTGCTGGGCGCCATGGCCGTGCTGGCCGTGGGCTGGCTCTACGGTGGCTGGTATATCCCAATGGCCGTGCTGGCCATGTTCATGGCCCTCTTCTACAGGCACCCAGGCCCCCTGGACGATGTGTCAGAGCTCTCGCGCGCCAGGAAGGCCATCCTCGTGCTGCCTGTGGCCATCTTCGTGCTCTGCCTCGCGCCGATACCTCTGCCCCGCTGAGCGTGAAGCTTATATCAGCCCTCGGCCGAGCCTCCCGCGGTGTCGTAGGTGAGAGGTGGCCGGAAAATCACGGCCAGATGAGGCCCTGCCTTCTAGACGCGACTGGACCAGCCTGGACTACAAGCCCATGGAGTTCGAGGATGAGGTAAGGAGGTTCTGGGAGGAAGAGCGCATAAGGGAGAAGCTGGAGGAGCTCCGCGCCAAGGAGAACGTGGGCCTGGCGGGATTCGTGGAGGGGCCTCCCACGCTGAACGGCGTGCCGCACGTGGGCCACGCCCGCGGCCGCACCATCAAGGACCTCTACTACCGATACCTTAGCATGAAGGGCTACTACATGCCCTTCTGGGCTGGCTGGGATTGCCAGGGCCTGCCGGTGGAGCTTGAGGCCGAGAAGCGCCTGGGCATCAGGGGCGGGAAGAGGCAGCTCCTGGCCGAGGTGGGCATGGAGCGCTTCGTGGAGGAGTGCAAGCGCACGTTGGACAAGTATTACCCGGAGTGGCTGGAGGGCGACCGCCTGCTGGGCGTGTTCATGAACCACGAGCGAGCCTACTGGACCTACAAGGACGAGTATATCGAGCGCGAGTGGGCCTACCTGAAGGCGGCCTGGGAGCAGGGCCTCCTGGGCGAGGGCTACTACGTGGTAGCCTACTGCCCGTATTGCCAGACGAGCCTCAGCCACGCGGAGGTGGGCCTGGGCTACGAGGTCGTGGAGGACCCGAGCGTTTACTTCAAGCTCAGGCTGCGCGACCGGCCCGGCGAGTTCATGCTCGCCTGGACCACCATGCCCTTCACCATAGTAACGGACCTGCTGGTGGCCGTCCACCCGGAGGCCGAGTATGCGCGCGTGAGGGTGGGCGATGAGGTCTGGCTCATGGCCGCCCAGCGCGTGGAGCCCGTCATGCGCGAGCTGGGCATAAGCGATTACGAGGTCCTGGAGCTCCTGCCCGGCACGGCCTTAGAGGGCCTCAGGTATGAATACCCGTTCTACGACCTGGTGCCCAGGCAGGCCGAGCTGGAGCGCGAGAACCCGCTCGTCCACACCATCGTGTGCGAGGACTTCGTGGACGTAACGGT
>CAZPDR010000003.1:15224-16713 GCA_964585495.1 uncultured Candidatus Bathyarchaeia archaeon | reverse complement strand
GGCTTCGAGGCCTCCAACAACTGGGTGGTCTCGGGCGCCCTCACGGCCAGCGGGAAGCCCATCCTCTGCAACGACCCGCACCTGGCCCTCAACGTGCCGCCCACCTGGTATGAGGCGCACCTGGTCGTGCGCTCTGGCGAGGAGGTGAAGCTGAACGTGCGCGGCGTGGTCTTCCCGGGCGTTCCCATCATCGTCATCGGCCGCAACGACCACGTGGCCTGGGGCTTCACGAACGTGGGCGCTGACGTGATAGACTTCTACTACTACGTCTGGCGCTCCCGCGATGAGTATTGGTATGGGCCGGAGGGCCGCTGGCTCAAGGTCGAGCAGGTGAGCGATACCATCTGGGTCCGGCAGGGCAGCAAGCTCGTGGCCAGGCACATCACGCTGAACTACACGGTGCACGGCCCCCTCATCGTGCGCTGGGGCGTGAGGATAGCGGTCAAGTGGCTGGGCCACTATGCAACCTTCGAGGCCGAGGCCCTCAGGCGCTACAACTGGGCTCGCAACCTGGAGGACTTCGTGGAGGCCCTCCGCCTCTTCCAGCTGCCCGCCCAGAACCACGTTTACGCGGACGTGGAGGGCAACATAGCCTGGTGGGCCTGCGGCCGCTACCCGAACCGCACGAACCTAGATCGCTTGGACCCGCTCAGGATATGGCTGCCCTACAACGGGAGCGCTGGCGAGGGCGAGTGGGACGAGGACGACTGGATCGACCCGCCAGATGAGGTGCCTCACCTGGTGAACCCGCCCTGGGGCTACATAGTAACGGCCAACAACAGGCCAGCGAGCACGGCCGATTACCCGCTCGTGTATGAGATAGGCTGGACCTGGGCCGATTACTACCGGGCCAGGCGCATCAGGGAGCTCCTTGAGGGCCTGGTGGCCGGTGGTGGCAAGCTCACGGCCGATGACATGAAGGCCGTCCAGAACGATGTCTTCTCCATACCGGCCCGGGAGCTCCTGCCCTACCTGCTGGACGCGCTTGAGGTCCACGTGGACGAGCTGGAGGCCGTCGAGCGGGAGGCGATGGAGGTCCTGGCCACCTGGGACTACTACATGCGCACCGATGAGGCCGCCCCGACTATCTTCGCGGCCTGGCTCCAGAAGCTCGTGGACGCGGTCTTCAAGGACGAATTCAGCCGTGCTGGCCTGGAGGACGTGAAGGTGCCCATCTCCATGCTCGAATACTTCGTGAAGCACCCGGAGGCCGGCGCCTGGTGGTTTGACGATAAGGACACGCCCGGCGTGGAGGACAGGGATGCCATCATGGTGAAGGCCTTCAAGGAGGCCGTGGCGGAGCTCCGCAGGACTATCGGCACCGAGCGCACGCACCCACCGCGCCCTATCCCGCCCTCGGAGTGGAGGTGGGGCCGAGTCCACCGCCTGAAGGCCCAGCACGTGATGGGCTCCGTCCTGCCCTGGCTCAACTACCCGAGGCTGCCCTTGGACGGCTGGCGCTACTGCGTGAACAACCTGGGCGGCCTGG
>CAZPDR010000003.1:11623-15124 GCA_964585495.1 uncultured Candidatus Bathyarchaeia archaeon | reverse complement strand
GGCCGTTATAAGGCCATGGAGCTACCGGAGAAGCCGGGAGACGTATCAGAGCCCGAGGCCCTCTGGCGCCTCAAGCCGAGGGGGTGATGGCATGCGCGTGAGGCTCCCGCTCGCCTTGGGCTTCGCCAAGCTCTTGGCCGTTTCAATAGCGCTCTTCGCCCTGCTGGAGCTCCTGGGCTGGCCTCTGACCATCTTAGCCGGCATCATAATCGGCCTCCTAGCCTCCCGCTGGCGCGATGCCGTGCTAGCTGGCGCCCTAGGCTGCCTGATAGGCTGGTCCCTCTACTTCGCGGCTTATGGGCTGGCGGCCGGGGTAGCCGTGGCCAAGGCGCTTGGTCTTTTGCGCGATTTCGCGGCCATAACGCTCTTGCTCGGCCTCGCGCTTGGCTCCCTGAGCTCCTCGATAGGCTTCCTCGCGCTAGACATATGGAAGCGTGTCCGAGCGCGGGAGGTCCGGGTGCAAGAGGCCGAGGCGCGTGAGGCACCTGAGGCCGCGGGCACCTAGAGGCTCGAAATGCCCGCTAGCTCAGGCCAAAATGCTCTTTATGGGCTTGCCATCCACGTCCTCGGGCACGGGTAGCCCGTAGTAGGCCAGGATGGTAGGCACCACATCGTAGATGCTGACCTCGTCGGGCCCGGAGCTCCTGGCCAAATCGGGCCCGTGGGCCACCAGCACGCCATAGGGCTTGTGGGTGCCGGAGCTCCTCGTGTCGACCCAATAGGTGCCCAAGATGGAGGCGTGGCCCACGCTAGGGCTCACATCATAAGGCCACCCCTCTACCTCGAAGACCACATCTGGCGCTAAATGGACATAGGGACCTGAGTAGGCTTCCTCTCGCTTGAACACCCTCATCTCAAGCCCTACCTCGCGTGAGACATCGCGGAGACAGCCTATGACGGCCTCCCTCGCTTCCTCATAACGTGCTCGGGCCACGATGCCCCTCGGCTCGCGCTCAGCTAGGTTCACGTAGGCGTGGCCGAAGGTGGGCGTGTGGGCACAGCAGAAGGCGTAGGTGCGCTCCCAGTCCACATGCCTAAGGGAGCGGTCTAGGTCGAGATACCTGAGCGCGTAATCCCAGAGGCCGCGGAAGCCCATCACGCTCGTGGCCGCTGAGTAGAGCAGCTTCATCACGCCCCTCTCGCCCAGGAAGGTGTAAGCGGACACCAGCAACCTGCCCATGCTCGTGAGCACGTGGGTGCGGAGCCCCCGCGCCAGGTTCAGGAGCTTCTCCCTCCTCAGGCACTCGTTCACGAAGAAGGTCCCCTCCTTGGGGCCGAAGCCGTGGTCTGAGACCAAGAGCGTTAGGTCAGGCTTGAAGGCCTTTATCACGGAGGCCGCGAGATTGTCTAGCTCCCTCCAGAAGAGCTCTATCGCGGCCATCAGCCTGGCCTTGCGGCCTTTGGGCTGGCCATCGTGCTCGTCCAAGAGGGAGCTGACCTCCTCCCAGAGGGGATGCATGATCCTATCGGGCGTGGTGAAGACCATGAAGAGGAAATCGGGCCCCACGAGCCTGCAGAGCTTTATGGCCAGCTCCGCCCTCCTCCTGGCCGTGAAGATGGCGTCTCTAACGAGGTCCACGGGGTCGAAGTAGCTCCAGCAGATGAGATCCACCGGGTAGTCCTTGAGCTCGTGGGCCAGGAAGCGCTTGAGCACGCGCGGGTAGAGACACTCGCGGGCCGATGGCGTTAGCATGCCGGAGACCATGAAGCCCCTCACGCCCCCCGGCGGGTAGGTGCCGGGCACGTTCACCACGCCCACCCTCAGGCCAGCCCGGCTCAGGCTGGTCCAGATGGGCTCGGCCTTCACCATCTTGGAGCTCACGGGTCTCACGGAGTAGCCGTCCTTGTAAACCAGGTCGAACACGCCCAGCTTGCCCGGGTTCCTGCCCGTGGCCATGCAGAGCCAGGCTGGGCAGGAGTTGGGAGGGAGGCTCGACCTCAGCCTGCAGAAGATGCCTTCCTCCAGCATTCGCGCTACGTTGGGCATGAGCTCCTGGGCCGCGAGCCTCTGGAGGATATCGGGCGAGAGGCCATCTAAGCCCAGGACCAATAATCTCCCGGCCATAGCTGGCTTGGCTTAGCTGGTGAAGTTATAAGGCTTGTGAATAATCCATCCAGGCCCAGTGCTCATGCCCTACGCGGCCTCTCCATGACCGCTCGCCATGTGCGGGCCGCGCGAGGAGGGAGGTGCCTGCTCTTCCCTCAGGACACGCCAGCCCTGCTGAGCAGGTCTAGGAGGACCGGGAGCTCCACCTCGGCAAGCGTGCGCCACTCCAGGTAGAGCATGCCCTCCTCGTCCTCGCCTAAGTAGCCAGCTCTCATGAAGCGCTCTAGGCCAGCCCTCACGCGCCAGCCCGGGAGCTTCTCCTTCAGCATGGCCTCCACATCCGCCCTGGGCGCCTTCCCACCTCTGGCCAGAATCAGAGCTATGGAGATGGCCAGGGCGGCCATGTCATCTATCCTCCAGCCGCAATACTTGAGCTCCGTGGGCTCAAGCGTGCCGCGCAGGACCACGTAGTAGCGGGCCTCATCTGGCGAGCGCTGCTCGGGAGCGCCTTCCTCGGGCACCTCCCTGAGGCCCGCGAGCTCCCTGCTGGCCCCGGGCGGCACCTCGAAGACCTGCTTGACCGTGAGGTCGAGGGGCCTGAGCAGGCCGTCCAGCACCTTCAGGACCTGGAGGTAATCTGGCCCCAGGGCCTTCTTCAGCTCGGAGCCCCTGGCGCCCGGCCGGTAGTGGCGCCTGAAGAATAGCAGGTGGACGGCCTTCTTCACCTTCCGCGCGTAATAGGCTCGGCCTCTCCTAGGCACGCTCGCGCACCTCCTCCCACTCGACCGGTATCACCACGGACGTGGCCTTCTCCCTCGGCCGCGACCTCGGCCTCCTCCTGGGCCTCAGCACCAGCTCACCGCTCAGGGGGTCCACGTCCAGGCGCGCGTAGCCATAGGTTATGAGGAAGCTGGTGAGGTAGGCCCTGCGCACCGTCTCCGAGTAGGTGTCGGCCATGATGAAATCCCGGTAGCGCACCGAGCCACCGCGCGCCCAAGCCTTCAGCTCGGACCAGAGGGCCTCAAGGGCCTCCTGAACGTCCTCGCTCGGCACCTCGCCCGGCTCGGCTGGGAGGAGCCTGCCTTCCTCAGGGGCCAGCTCTGCCTCGCCCCCCTCGCGGCTTGGGAGCTCCAGCCAGTATTTCACGGCCATCTCAAGGCTGAGGGGCGTGAGCTGCTCTAGCTCCACGATGGGGTGCCAGGCGCGGAGGAAGATGGCCACCAGGGCCTCCGGCGCCAGGGCCTCAAGGCGCTCTTCCACGAGGAATGGGTCCCTGTAGAGGCGCGTGGAGCGCTCCCTCACCCACTCGCTCTGCGCCCTCACCACGCCCGATATGGCCTCCACGGCCCTAGCGTCCAGGGCCAGGTCCTCCGGCTCCTCCCAGAGCGGGAAGAGGCGCCTCACGGCCTCTATCAGGTCCTCCACGGGCACGGCAAACGGGTCCAGCCTCCCGG
>CAZPDR010000003.1:0-11523 GCA_964585495.1 uncultured Candidatus Bathyarchaeia archaeon | reverse complement strand
GGACGCGCTCCCAAGCCTTAAATGGCCTACTGCCGCACCGATGGCGGTGCCAGCCGTGCCAGTCGAGAGCGCCCGGGAGGCCATAATGCTCTTCCAGTTCTCGGAGCGCGTGAAGTCCTTCCTCATCGTGGCGTCCAGGATGGTAGATGGCCTAAAGGGCCTGGAGGGGGCCGAGCTCACGGGCGCGAGGGGGATGTTCAAGCACTTCCTAGACGCCGTGATGGCCGAGGTGAGGCTCGCCCAGAACGCCACGAGGAGGCAGGAGTTCGGGGACGTGAACGCCCTGCTCTCAGAGGTCTCCAACCTAGCCAGCTCGGGCCTGGTGGAAGAGGCGGTGAGGCGCCTGGCTGAGGCCATATCTCTCACGGCCACCTGCGGCAGCGAGGCGCTTGCCTTCCTCCAGGAGAAGGGGCTTGTGTGAGCGCTCCTCGGGGACGCGCGAACTCGCCATCAACATCCTTATAAGCTCGCGCTCTGGCTCACGAACAGACGAGGGTGTCTAAGCCATGTCCTGCGTGGTCGAGATAGGCCCCGATGGCGCCTTAAGGCTGCCAGAGGAGCTCCGCGCTCAGCTTGGCCTCAGGGAAGGCTCGCTCGTGAAGATCCTCCAGCGCGAGGGCTACGTGATCTTAATGCCCGTTAGAAGCCTCATGGAACTCTTCGGCATAGATGCCCGCCACAGGGAGGAACTCCTCAAGGCCATTAAGGAGTTAGAGGAAGAGCGTAGAGAGGCAGCGGAAAAATGAGGCGTTACGTAATAGATACTGGCGTCCTCATGCTCTTCTTTACCGGCGATGAACGAGTTAAGCCTTACTTCGAGGAAATAGACCGAGGAGCAGCCGTAGGGCTCGTGTCGTGTGCTAACCTGGCTGAACTCTACTATAAGGTATGCGAGACGCTCGGGAGGGACGTGGCCGAGTTGAGGTGCCATAGGCTTCTGGCCTCAAGGATAGAAGTAGTTCCCCTAGACGAGGAGCTGGCCCTAGAGGCTGGCCGCCTTAAGTGCCATTACAGAAGGCTCTCGCTTGCTGATTGCATTGCTTTAGCGCTCGCTAAAACTGAAGGCGCTGTGCTCCTCACGACGGATAAGGAGCTAGCTAGGACAAGGGAGGTAAGTGTGAGGCTATTCGAGATATAATGAAACTGTTTTTAGGAAACCCCGTGCCCAGCCGAGTAGTGAGTCTAAGTTGAAGAGGTCAAGAGGCTCGAGCATGAACTCCATGAGCCATCCGGTTGAGGTTAGCCGTGAGCGCACGAGGTTGCTCTGCCTCTGCGGCTTCCTCTCGCCAGCCGTGGCCTTCGCGGCCATAGGCTTAGCCATAGCCCTCTCGCCCTGGTTCTCCTGGCGGAAGAACGCCCTGAGCGACCTGGGCGCCTTAAGCTCGCCCGTCTGGCCCATCTTCAACACGGGCCTCGTGCTCTCGGGCCTCCTGGCCCTGGTGTTCGCCCGCGTCCTGCTTGAGAAGGCTAGGGCGAGAGGACGTCTCGCTACGACAGGTGCCTTCCTGCTCTGGCTCGGCTCCCTCTCCCTCAGCCTCATAGGCATCCTGCCTGAGGACGTGGGCTTCGCGCACTTCCTGGTCTCCCTGCTCTTCTTCGTGCTGACCCCGCTCGGCCTGCTGGCCCTCGGGAGCTCAAGGCTGCTGCCGAAGAGGGAGGGAGGGCCACGGGAGGAGCTCTACCGCGGGCTGGTGGTGCTCGTCCTGGGCCTCCTGGCCCTGGCCACATGGATCCTCTGGGGCCTATCCAGGCCCGAGCTGGGCATCTCCGTGCCGGAGATCGTAGCCGCGGTCTTCATCTCGGCAGCCATGATCCTGCTGGCCCTGGACGTGCTCAAGGGCCACTTCTAAAGGCCTAGTAGCCTGGCGAGCCTAGGGCCGAGCGTCCTTTTGGCCAGATCGCGCCTCTTCTCATCCGTTCTGAGGTGAGGGCACTCCGACAGCCTGGCCGAGCCGTTCAGCACGCTTATGGCGAAGGCCTGGCAGGTGGCCTGGCCGCAATCCCCACAGTTGGTGCCTGGCAGGAAGGCCATTAGGTCGCGCCAGCTCAGCCTGAGGGCGCGCCTCACCTCCTCCTCGCTCGGGGGGCCGTGCTCGGCCAGCTCCTCGTAGGCAGCGTTGATTTCATCTAGGAGCTCGGCCATAACCCGCCTGGCGGCCTCCTCCGTCCAAGCACGCCCGATGGCCACGCGCCCGTCGGGGTAGAGCGCTATGAGCCTCCCGCCGCGCCTCAGGGTGAGCACGTTCTCCCCGGGGACGTAGGAGCAGCGGCCCACGTTCATGAGGAAGAGCACGGGGAGCACATCGTCTATCGGCTTCTCAAGCCTGACCACCACGCCCTTGCAGGGCAGCAGGGGCACGCGCTCGAAGCCCAGCACCTCGTAGGAGCGGATGCGCTTCTGCCCGCGCTCCCGGGTCCCCGCGCCCCAGGGGCAGGAGGAGAGGAGCTCGAAGATGTCCAAGGCCCTGGTCCTCCGCTCGGCCATGTCAGTAACAAATTGTAGAGAACACTTATAAGCATGGGGTAACGATAAGAAACCGAAATGCCGCGTAGGTCGCTCAGGGCCGAGGAGCTCCTCTCGGGCAAGCGGAAGAAGCTGGTAGCGCTCCTCCAGGAGGATGGCCGCATGAGCCTTACGGAGCTCGGGCGCCGCCTGGGCATCTCGCACGTGGGCGTGAAGAAGCACCTGGACAGGCTGATCTCCTCCGGCCTGCTCAAGGTAACGGCCTGCCTGGACGTGCGCAAGCTGGGCGCCCGCCTCCTGGTGCTGCTCTGCGAGGTGGAGCCCGATAGGCTGGTGGAGCTCCTGCGCACCTTCGCCAGGTGCCCGCGCGTGGTCTTCCTCACGACCTTGATAGGCCCGTATAACCTCATGGCCATCCTAGTGGCCGAGGCGCCTGGCCTGGTGAAGATCATGGCCCTGGGGGCCTGCTGCCTGAGGCGCGTGGAGGGGATAAGGCGCTCCGAGCTCTACTTGGTCGATGACGTGCTCTACCCGGGTGGGCTGCCGGTGAAGGTAACGGCCGAGAAGGAGGCCGAGCTCACGCCCTGCGGCCTGAATTGTGCCTCCTGTGATTTCTACGCCCGTGGCGAGTGCCCAGCTTGCCCGGCCACGACCTGGTATAAGGGGCCGCTATAGGTTTCGAAAGGGAACCTAAGCCTTATCAGGTAGCTTTCAGCACGAAGTCGGCCATGAAGCAGAGGACCGTGAGCTTGGCACCGGTGCTCGCGCTCTTGGCCATCATAGCTGCTCTTGAGGCCTGGTATCTCGTGGCCAAGCCGCCCCTGCCCAAGGCCGAGCCCACGCCAGCCACCACGCCCCTCACGGGCGCTGTCTACGTGCTCGTGGGCTTCCTGGCCGGCCTGCTTGGCGGCATCATAGGCACGGGCGGCTGCAGCGTCATGCTGCCCATCATCCACTTCTGGGGCGGCTTCTCAGCCACGATGGCCATAGGCACCACGCTCTTCGCCGTCCTCTTCACGGCCATCTCCGGCGGCTATGGCCACCTCGTGCGCAAGAACGTGGACAAGAGGGCTGCCGCCTGGCTGGGTGGCGTGGGCGTGCTAGGCGTCCTCCTGGGCTCCTGGCTCTTCTGGGTCCTGGCCAGGCAGGCCGTGAAGGTGCTCTGCCTCGTCCTGGGCGTGGTCTTCCTCTGGCCAGCCGCCAGGATGGTGTATGAGGGCCTCCTTCCCTGGCTGAAGAAGGGCGTTGGCGCTAAGCCGGAGGGGCAGGAGATACCTGGCGCTGGCTGGGCCCTCGGCCTCTTCGGCTTCGTCATAGGCATCACCACGGGCCTGGTCGGCCTTGGCGGCGGCTACGCGCTCGTGCCCGGCCTCATCTACCTCTTCGGGGCGCCCGTTTACATCACCATGGGCACCTCCCTGGCCGTCATGATCCCTCTGGCGCTCGTGGGCGGCCTCATCAAGCTCTACCAGGGCTTCGTGGACTTCTCGGCCGGCTGCCTCCTGGCCATAGGGACCATAGTGGGCGCCCAGGTGGGCGCGGCCGTGATGAGGCGCTTCAGGCCCACCACGCTGAAGCTCATCTTCGGCGCCTACTTCCTCTACGTCTCGCTGAAGTTCATCACCGGCTTCTTCGGCATCAGGATTTGGTGAGGAAAGCCTTATTTATGATGGCAACTCCCCCACGCCCGGCTTGGAAGCCATCTTCCTGCCGAGAGCGGCCGCCAAGAGGCTGAGGAAGCTCACGGGCTAGGCGCCATCGGCTGCTCAGAGGAAGGTGGTCATGGTGAAGTCCACCACCTGCACGCCCGAGCCGAGTTCCCGCTTGATGAAGGCAGCGATGTCCTCGTGGAAGACGTAGGGGATGCCCCCTCTCCCCGGCCTTATAGGGATGCCCGTGAGGCGCATGCGGTCTCCCCGCGCGAAATCGCTGAGCACATATGTATCGCGGCCGCAGGTGAAGAGGAGCCTGAGCGAGATGGGCGGCTCCCCGAGCGGGTAGTCCTCTATGGCGTAGAACACGCAGCTGGCCCCGCACTCCGCGAACTTCTGCTTGAACTCCTCCCAGCTCCTCAGCCTGTGGACGGCCATGACATGAAATAAGGCCCCTGCCGTGGCTTAAGCCTTCCCTGCCGATGGGAGGGAGGCGCGAGGGGCCTGCTGGGCGAAAGAGCTAATCGCTAGGCAGGGCGAAGGCAGGCTCGGGCTGCCTGGCAGGTGCCGCGAGATGGGCTGCTCGCTTGAGGTAGCCTTGCCTCCTGAGGAAGCCTACCGCGTCCTGCTGGCTAAGCTGGCATCGGGCGGGAGCTCCCTCCTCATCGCCAGGGAGCCCGAGCTCATCGTGGTCAAGCGGTGCCTCCTGTTCAGCGAGGAGGAGGGCGTGCCAGGCTGGCTGAGGGCGACCGTGCGTGCCCAGGTCGAGCGCTGGCGTGGGGGCTCCCTGATCAGCATCTCCATCTCCCGCTCCCCGGCCGAGAAGATCCTGCCCGTGGCTGGCCTTCTGGCCGCGGCCTTCATAATAGCCTCGTGGTGCCTGGGCTGGCTCAGCTACGCCCTGGCGCTGGAGGCTGGCATCCTAGCCTTCCTGAGCATCCTGCTGGCCATAGCGAGCGAGAACGCGAGGAGGGATTGCCTCCGCGAGCTGAGGGAGGCCCTGGAGGAGGGAGCTCAGCTATCGGCAGGGAGCTGGCCGAGCAGGAAGTAGGGGCCAGCGCCCACCACGTCGAGGTCCACGAAATCGCCCACCAGGCCCACCGGCCCCTCGAAGTAGATGGGCCTGTAGCTGGGCGTCCTAGCCTCAAGCTGCCCGGGCCTGGGCGCCCTCCCGACGACCAGGCACCTCAGGCGCCTCCCCACGAATGCCATGTTGTTCTCAAGCCCTATGCGGGCCGCGAGCTCGCTCACGATGCGGGAGCGCTGCTTCTTCACGGGCTCCGGCACCTGGTTCGGCATGGAGGCTGCTGGTGTGTGCGGCCTGGGCGTGTAGCGGGCCACGTGCACCTTGTCCGGCCTGACGCGCTCCAGGAGGGCGAGCGTGCGCCCGAAGGCCTCCTCGTCCTCGCCCGGGAGGCCCACCATGATGTCCGTGGCCAGCGTCAGGTCGGGGAAGCGCCTCCTGAACGCCTCCACCACGGCCAAGAAGTCCTCGACCGTGTAGCCGCGCCTCATGGCCCTCAGGAGCCCGTTGTCGCCCGTCTGGACGGGCAGGTGGAGGAACTTGTAGATCTTCGGGTCCTCGTAGGCCTCTAGGAGATCGTCTAAGATGCGGAGGGCCGCGTCCGGGTTCATCATGCCCACGCGCACCATGAAGCGCCCCTCGACAGCGCACACGGCCCTGAGGAGCTCCGGCAGGCTGGCCCCTATGTCGCGCCCGTAAACGCCCGTGTCCTGGGCCGTCAGCCTCACCTCGCGGGCGCCCCTCGCCACGGCCTCGCGGACGGCCCTCACTATGGCCTCGGGCCTGTAGGAGCGCAGGGGCCCCCTGGCCACGCGGACGATGCAGTAGGCGCACCTGCCCAGGCAGCCCTCGGCTATGGGTATGGTTATCTTCACGCCATCCAGCAGGCGTGGGAGGCGCCTCCTCGGGCGGGGCTCAAGCACGTAGACGGGCCCGTTCGCCTCCACCACCTCGCGGACGGCCTCGACAGCTCGGGCTGAGAGGAGGCTCACCTGGCGTGAGAGCTTGTAGACCACGCCCGGCTGGGCCGAGGCCAGGCAGCCAGCCACCACCAGGCGCTTGCCGAGCGAGAGGAGCTCCCCGAGGCGCTTCACCATCCTGCGCTCCGTGTCAGCCCGGACCGTGCAGGTGTTCAGGATGATGACATCTGCCTCCTCCGGCCTGTCCACGATGGTATGGCCTGCCTCGGCCAACAGCTCGGCCATGAGCTGCCCATCCGCCATGTTCATGGCGCAGCCGTAGCTCTCCACGTAGACCCGCATCCTTCCATCAGCGGCAGCAGGCTAGCTTATTAGCTCACGTGGCCGTGGCCATGCCCACCTAGGCCCCATGTGCCAGCGCACACACCTCCTTTTAGAAGCCGATGGAGGGCGCCTGGCGGAGGTGATGGTGGCCCTGGCACAGCCGAAGCCCTATACGTGCATCAAGACCTATTTTCCCCATGCGTTAGCGCTAACATGAGTGCCAAATAAGCACCTCAGCCCGTGCCCGCTCGGTGGCGGGCGTGAAGCTCATCACGCTCTACCTGCCTGAGAGCTACCTGCGCGCCCTGGACGAGCTGGTGAAGAAGCGCTACTACCCCAGCCGGGCCGAGGCCATCCGCGTGGCCATAAGGGACCTGCTGAACCGCGAGTTCTGGGGAAGGCACGACCAGCGCGATGAGGCCAAGGGCGGGCAAGGGCGAGAAGCCAGGCTCAGCGGGAGAAGCCAGCGTAAGCCCACTTCTTGAGCAGGCACCTGAGGCCTGAGCTGCGCCCGTAGGGTTTCGTGCGCCCTCTCCTTATGGCCTCAAGCACATCGTCCACGTCCGCATCAGCATCTACCAGCGTGTAGGCAGCGCCTATGGCCTCCGGCACGTGGGCATCGCTCCCGCCCGTCATGGGCTTGCCCAACGCCCTCGCCATCCTCTCCGCCAGCCAGCAGGAGAGCCTGAAGGGCAAGTTGTGCGCGTTCACCACCTCTATGGCATCTAGCCTAGCCAGGGAGCGGGCATCCCAGCGCTTGGGGGCCGTGAGGTCGTAGGGGTGCGCCAGGACCGCTAGGCCACCGGCCTCTTTCACGGCCTCCACGACCTCGGCCAGGCTCTCGCTCGCCCTCACGGGCTCAGATGGACAGAGGGCCAACACATGGCCGCCCCTTGTCTCCAACTCCATGCCGGGCAGGACGAGGAGGCCGTAGCGCTCGGCCAGCCGAGCTGCCCTCAGGCCACCGGCCAGCGTATCGTGGTCCGTGATGGCCAGGCCGTGGAGGCCAGCCTTCCTCGCCCAGGCCAGGGCCTCCCTCGGTGTTATGATGGCATCTCCCGAGAAGACCGTGTGAACGTGCAGGTCCAGCTTGAGCAGGCAGCCCGCGCGCTTACTCATCCCTTCCTCAGCTCCCTCAAGGCATCACGCAGCTCCTCGGGATCGTCGGGCACCTTCCTGAAGAGCGGCCTAGGCTTCCTGATGGCGTGGCCGGGCTCAAGGGGCTCAAGAGCGCTGTCCCATTCGGCCTCGTGGACGGAGCCCGGCAGGTTGAGGAGCTCCCAGAGGGCCTGGGCTGAGGATGGCACGAAGGGCGCCAGCATGATGCTCAACGCCTTCACAAGCTGAGCACATACATATGACGTGGTCTTGGCTAGCTCCGGCTGCTCCTTCACGGCCTTCCAGGGCTCCCGCTCGTTGAGGTAGCGGTTGCCCTCGCGCGCCACCTCCACCACGGCCCTGAGGGCCTCCCTGAGCCTGAAGGCCTCCAGCTCCTCCGTTGCCTCCTTGAAGAAGCGCCGGAGGGCCGAGAGGGCTTCCTCATCGCGTTCCCCAAGGCGCCCGGGCTCTGGCACGCGCCCCTTGAAGTAGCGCCAGATGAAGGTGAGCGTGCGGTGCACGAAGTTCCCTATCACATCGTTCAGCTCCCCGTTCACCTTCTCTATGAACTGCTCCCAGGTGAAGTTGGAATCACGCGTCTCGGGCCTGATGGCCACGAGGACGAAGCGCCAGTAATCGGCTGGGAAGAGCTCCAGGGCCTCGTCCAGCCAGATGCCCACGCGGCGGCTCTTGGAGAACTTCTGCCCCTCCCAGAGGAGGAACTCGTTCGACACGACATCCCAGGGCAGGTTGAGGCCCTCCCCGTGGGCCAGCAGGAGCGCGGGCAGCAGGATGGCGTGGAAGGGTATGTTGTCCTTCCCTATGAAGAACACGCTCCGGGCGCTCGGGTCCTTCCAGAACCTGAGCCAGCCCTCAGGCTCACCGCGCTCGCGGAAGTAGGCTATGGTGGCCGAGATGTAGCCCAGCACGGCCTCGAACCAGCAGTAGATGGTCTTCCCCTCGGCGCCCGGGAAGGGCGCCTCTATGCCCCACTTGCTGTCGCGCGTGATGGAGCGCGGCCTCAGGCCCTCCTCTATGAAGCTGAGGCTGAAGGCCCTAACGGGCTCGGAGAAGCGCTCGTTTGAGGCCACGTAGGCCTTAACGGCCTCCTGGAGCTTCGGCAGGTCTAGGAACCAGTGCCTCGTGGTCTTCACCACGGGCCGCGAGCCGCAGATGGCGCACCTCGGGTCTATCAGCTTGGCCGGGTCCAGGAGGCGCCCACAGCGCTCGCACTGGTCGCCACGGGCACGCTCGTAGCCGCAGTAGGGGCAGGTGCCCTCCACGAAGCGGTCCGGCAGGAAGCGGCTGCAGCGCTCGCAGTAGGGGAGCTCCTCATCGCGGGCGAACACGAAGCCGCGCTCGTAGAGGCGCTCGTAGAAGCGCTTTATGAACTCCTTGTGGACCGGGTGCTCCGTCCTTATGTAGCTGTCCAGGGAGAGCCCCCAGCGCCTGAAGAGCTCGACCACGAGCGCGTGGTTCTTGTCCGTGAGCTCCCTCGGGCTTATGCCCTGCCTAACCGCCTCGACCTCTATGGGCGTGCCGTGCTCATCTGAACCGCTGACGAAGAGCACCTCGTGCCCCCTCATGCGGAGGAAGCGGGCCACTACGTCGGCCGATAGGAGCGGGATGAGGGTTCCCAGGTGAGGCACGTAGTTGATGTAGGGCCAGGCCGCGCAGATCAGGTATCTGGGCTTGCCTCGGCTCTCCCTGAGGGCCACACCACCCCCTCGGCCCGGATGGGCAGGCCTCCTATAAGGATTGCTCCTCCGGCCACCTTTATAAGGTCCGCAGGCGAGCGCGTGGCCGTGGAGCAGCAGGCAGCCCTCACGCTCCTGGTGGCAGGCCGTGTCCAGCGCGTGGGCTTTAGGCGTTGTGCTCAGGAGGTAGCTCGCGAGCTCGGCCTGCCTGGCTGGCTGAAAAGCTGGGAGACGCGGAGGCGACTAACCGAGGCGCTGACGCTCCTGAGGCAGGTGGTAGAGAAGCTCCTTGGCGAGAAGGCTGCCTGAGGTGGCTTCCTCTTGCCAGGAGAGGCCATACGCAAGCTAGCGCTCAGGCTGGGCGCTGATAGGGTGGGCTTCGCGGACCTATCGGCTTACGAGGATGAGTTCGGCATCTCAAGGCCCCTGATAGCCCGTTATCCCAGGGCCATATCCATAGGCGTGGCCCTCTTGGACGACGTGGTGGAGACCATAGGCCCGGACGGCCCCACACCCATCTACGCGCACCACTACCGGCAGGTGAACGCGCTCCTAGACCGCGTGGCGCTTGAGGTCGCCAGGTTCTGTGCCTCCAAGGGCTTCAGGGCGCTGCCCATACCGGCCTCCATGACCGTGGACGAGGAGAGGCAGCTCGGCCACATATCACACAAGGCCGTGGCCGTGCTGGCTGGCCTTGGCTGGCTCGGCAGGAGTCTCCTGGTCATCACGCCCGACCGCGGCCCCAGGGTGCGCTTCGCCACCGTGCTCACGGACGCCCCCCTGCCGACCGGTGAGCCCATGAAGTGCCGCTGCGGGGATTGCCGTGCCTGCGTAGATGCCTGCCCGGCTAGGGCCATAAGGGACGTGCGCTTCGAGCTAAGGCCCAGGAGGCGCGAGGATGCCCTAGACGTGCAAGCCTGCCTCAGCCTCCTGAAGGAGTTCGCGAGGAGGCCAGGAGTAGGGGAACTCATCTGCGGAATATGCGTGAAGGCCTGCCCTTACGGCGCGAGGAAGGAGGAGTTCCCTGCTACCTAGAACTCCAGCTCGACCTTCTCAAGCTGCTCTAGCACGTAGCGCCTTATCTCGCTTGGGCTGGGCAGCTCGGCTACTATACGGCCCTCTCGCACGAGTGGCCTCAGGAGGGCCTCCATCTCGCCACCGCACCTCGGGCACCTGGGTGCCTCGGCCGAGAAGGGCTGGACGAGATCCACCATGCAGCTCCAACAGCGCCAGAGCTGCTTCTTCCCGCTCAGCTTCCCCCTCTTGGCGCAGGGGCCGCGGCCCTCCACCTCCACGATGTCCATGGCGAAGTCCACCACGGGCGCGTTGCTTATGGAGGTGCCCACGCCGAAGGCCTCAGCACCAGCAGCCTTCAGCCTCGGGATCACATACTCATCCAGGCCACCGGAGAGGAAGATCTTCACGTGTTTGTAGCCGCGCACGTCCAGCTCCCAGCGCACCTCCCTGATGATCTCGGCGAAGTCGCCACGCCTTGAGCCTGGCGTGTCCAGGCGGACGGCGAAGAGGCGCTCGCCCAGGGCCTCAGCCGCCATGATGGCTTCTACCTTCTCATCGTAGTAGGTGTCCACGAGGGCCACGCGCGGCACCTCGGGCTCCACCACCTCGTCAAAGGCCTTCCAGGCCGCCACTTGGTCGCCCATGACGATGATGAGCGCGTGCGGCATGGTGCCCACCGGCTTCTGGCCTATGGCCTCCGCGCCCACGATGTTGGAGACCGCATCTAGGCCGCCTATGAAGGCTGCCCGATCTATCATGGGCGCTAGGGCCGGATGCATGCGGCGCGTGCCGAAGGAGACGACCAGGCAATCGCCAGCAGCCTTCTTCACGCGGGCTGCCTTCGTGGCCACGCCAGAGGCCTGGCACAGCAGGCCGAGCATGGGTGTCTCGTAAACGCAGAACTCGCCGTAGGGGCCTTCTATGAACATCACGGGCACCCTCAGGCCCCGGTGGTCGCGCGTGAAAAATACCGTGCCCTCCGGCAGGGAGTAGATGTCCACGGGCACGCCCTCGAAGAGGCGCGCTACCTCCTCCACGCCGCAGAGAACGCCCCAAGGCCAGCGCTCCGGGAGGTTGCTGGGCGTTATCTCGGCTACCACGCGCACGCCCGAGAGGCCCTTGGCTTCCAAAATCTTCTTCGTCCTCACGAAGTAGATGTCCGTGGCCTTCCCGCTCTTTATCTCCTCCTCCGTGGCCACGTAGAAGCGCCTCCCGGCCATCATGTCTCGCCCCAGGCCCAGGTCCAGCGGCCGGGATATAACCTATTTGGGGCGGCCACCTAGCTCGGCCGAGCGAGAGCGGGGTTACATCATGCCTTCTCATATAT
>CAZPDR010000002.1:0-16899 GCA_964585495.1 uncultured Candidatus Bathyarchaeia archaeon | reverse complement strand
TGGGGTGGTCGAGCGTAACGGCCTGTGATAGGTCGAACAAGATGGGCTCTCCATCCCAGATCATCACGTTATACTCGCTCAGGTCGCCGTGCACGAGCCTGGCCTTCTGGTAGAGGCGCCTCACGTATTCCATGAGCTTCCAGAAGACGCCCTCCGGGTCCTCCAGGGGCACCTCCTTCATCAAGGGCGCGGGCACGCCGTCCTGGCCTATGAACTCCATGACCAGGATGTTCTTCTCTATGTCCAGGGGCTCCGGCACGCGCACGCCAGCCTCCAGGGCCCGCTTCAAATTCCTGAACTCCTTGCGAGCCCAGGCGTAAACGAGCGCGCGAGTGCTCCTGCCCAAGAGGCCCTCGAAACGCGGGTCCCCCTCCATGTAAATCAGGCGCCCCTTCTTGAACTCCGTGGTAGAGGTCAGGTAGATCTTTATGGCGATATCCCGCCCCTCGGGCGTCCGGCCCCAGTATAGCCTGCACTCCTTCCCAGCCCTTATGGTGCCGTAGACCTCGCCTATCGTCCCCTTCACCATGAGCTTGTAGAGGCTCATGAGCGTGGGCTTGTCGAAGACCTCCTCAAGGGTCTCGTAGTCCTCGCTCCGCTTGAACTTCATGCGCTGGCTTATCTCGTAAAGCATCTCCTCTCGTGAGACCCGCTTCACCACGCGCCTGGACAAGCTAGATCACCACCGCCCGGCCCCTCGCGGCCCCGCGGGCCTAGATGGTCAGCTTCCCCTCGCGCCTCAGCCACTCGGCCTGGTTCTTCGTGTAGCGCCAGATGATGTCGCCCCTCTTGTCGCGCTGGAAGTCCCAGGGCGAGACGAGAACCACATCGCCCGGCTTGATCCAGATGCGCCTCTTCAGCTTCCCCCTGATGCGGCAGAGGCGCTCGTGGCCGTCCTGGCACCTCACGAGGGCGCGGTCGTAGCCGAGCAGCTTGACTACCACGCCGTAGACATCGCCCGGGCCGGGCTCCATCATGTCCTCCAGCTCTTCCTCGCTGATGATCTTCCGCTTTCCCATAGCGGGCTGGGGAGGCCGTGGGGCTAATTAAGGGTTGCGCTGGCGACCGGACCTAGCAGCCTGAGCGTAAGGGAGGTGGGCAGGCGCTCAGAAGGCGGAGGACGTAGGTGGCGCCCCGGCCGGGATTTGAACCCGGGTCGCGCGGGCGACAGCCGCGCATTCTAGGCCGGGCTGAACTACCGGGGCAGCTGCCGTTAGGGGGCGCGGGAGGGGCATCATATAAAGGTTTTCACGAGCTGCCCAGCGCGCCAGGAGGGCAATCCTTTTACGAGCGACCTGTCCCCGCGTGCCAGATGAGGCAGCCGTTCTCGGACGTAGGATATGTGCCCTCCGCGGAAGAGCTGATAGACATAGCCTTCGGCAGGGCCTCAAGGCGCGTGGCTAGGGTGCCGAAGGGGCCCGTGGAGGTGCGCGTGAGAGCCAAGGAGCGCGATAGGGTCCGCATAGCCGGGCAGGTGCTCGTGAGCAAGCTGAGGGGGATCGTGAAGCGCTTCCCCGACCTAGATGCCATTCACCCGTTCTACAGGGAACTCGCTGACGTGCTGGTGGGCGTGGACGAGCTCAAGAAGGCCCTTGGGGCGCTCAACAAGGCCGCCATCATAATAAGGAGGCTCCAGCGCGTCTTCCTGGCCAGGCTGGGGAGGGCAGCGACCGTGTCGGAGGCAGGGCGCCTGAGGCGTGAGGCCTACGGCCGCATGGCCTCCGTGGTGAGGCGCATCGCGGGGCACCTGGAGCTCCTGCGCGAGGCAGCACGACAGCTGGCCAAGCTGCCCTCCATAGATCCCGAGGAGCCCACCGTGGTGGTGGCTGGCTACACGAACGTGGGGAAGAGCTCCTTCGTGCGGGCCGTCTCATCCGCCAAGCCAGATGTGGCCAGCTACCCCTTCACCACGAAGAGCATAGTGGTCGGGCACCGCGAGACGCCCTACGGCCGCATTCAAATCATAGATACGCCCGGCCTGCTGGACAGGCCCCTCAGCAAGCGGAACCGCATAGAGCTCCAGGCCATCCTGGCCCTCAAGCACTTGGCCCGCGTGATGATCTTCATGGTGGACCCCACAAACAACTGCGGCTTCCCCCTTGAGAGCCAGATAAGGCTCTACGAGGAGGTGAGGGCCAGCTTCCCGGAGGTGCCCATGATAAAGGTCATAAACAAGGCAGATATAGCCACGCCAGAGGAGATAGAGGCTGCCAAAGCCTTCCTAGGCCGTGATGCCTATGTCATCAGTGCCCTGAGAGGGGATGGAGTAAAGGAGGTCCTGAGCAGGGCCGTGGAGCTAATGTTCAAAGCCGAGCGCGGGGAAGAGAGGGCTGGATGAAAATCGCTGCTCGCTCAGAGCTCGTCTATGAACTTCTCGGGCGGCGGCACCTCCTCCGACAGGCCCTTGCGCTTCCTCAGCTCAGGTATGAGCTGCTTGGCCACGTAATCCGGCGCGGGGGCCCAGTGGTCGAAGGTGCACTGCCAGAAGGCCTTGCCACCCGTGGCGCTGCGCATCTCGCTGGCCAGGCCGAAGGTCTCAGCGACCGGTATGTAGCCCGTTACCATCATCAGGTGCCCCTTCTGCTCCGTCATGACTATCTTGCCCCTCTTGCGCGAGATGAGGCTCGTTACAGCGCCCATGAGCTCCACGGGCACGGAGACCTGGATCTTGTAGATGGGCTCCAGCAGCACGGGCTTGGCGGTGAGGAAGGAGCCGAAGATGGCCCTGCGGGCGGCAGGCACTATCTGGGCCCAGCCTCGGTGGGCCGGATCGGAGTGGAGCTCCGCATGGATGAGCTTCACCTTCACGCCCCTCATGGGCTCGCCGCTCAGCGGGCCGGAGGAGCAGGCTAGGCGGAAGCCCTGGATGATCATCTCGCGCACCTCGCGCAGGTATTGCACGCCCTTCGTTACATCCACGAGCACGTTCTTGTAGCCATCTATGGCCCAGATGCCGCGGGCCTCCTCGGCCGGCCAGCCGAACTGCCTGCGGAGTATCTCGGCCACGCGCTTCTTGGACATCTCGTCCGTGATGATGCCCTCCTCTATGGCCTTCACCACCTCTGGCTCAAGGGGCTCTACCTGGAGCCATAGCCTGTTGTGCTTGTTCGGGCTCTTCGCCATCGCGTTCACGCCCTGGCCCAGCACGGTCTCGCGGTAGACCACGATGGGCGGGGAGGTAACGATGTCCACGCCGAAGTCCTTGATGAACTTGCAGGCTATCTCCAGGTGCAGCTCGCCCATGCCGCTGAGCAGGTATTCGCCCGTCTCCTTGTTGATGGTGGCCACCAAGTTCGGGTCCTCTATGCTGAGCTTCTGCATGACCTCTATGAGGCGCGGCAGGTCGGTGGGCCTCTTGGGCTCTATGGCTATGGTGACAACGGGCTCCGTGATGTATTTGATGCGCTCGAAGGGCACCATCTTGTCCTTCCACTCGAAGTCCACGAGCGTCTCGCCGGCCCGGGCCGCGTCTATGCCCAGGAGGGCAGCGATGTTGCCAGCCCTCACCTCCGGCACGGCATCGCGGAAGGGGCCCATGTAGATGGACACCTGCTGCACCCTATACTTGCGCTTGGCGCCCACCAGGTAGACCTCCTCGCCCTCGTAGACCGTGCCGGAGAACAGGCGGCCCGTGGCCACCAGGCCAGCGTGCGGGTCCACCTGGGCCATGGTGAAGCACATCACCGTGGGGCCGTCGTCATCGCACTCCAGCATGGCGCGGCCTATCTCGGAGTCGAGCGGCCCCTTCCATATCATGGGGATCCTATACCTCTGGGCCTCCACGGGGTTGGGCAGGTGGTGGACCACCATGTCGAGGATGGCCTTGTGGAGCGGGAGCTCCCTGCGTAGCTCGTCCACCCGGTCCTCCTGGTAGGCGGCTATGAGGTCTGAGAACTTGATGCCCTTCTCCTGCGCTATCTGGACCGTGAAGCCCCAGCGGTGGAGTGCTGAGCCGAAGGCCACCGTGCCCTTGGCCGGGTCCACCTTCCACTTGTCCCTGAACTCCGGCTCAGCGTAGAGGTCTATGAGGTGGTTGAACTGCCTTATGATGCGCACTATCTTCTCCTGGGCCTCCTTCGGCGAGAGCTTCAGCTCCCTTATGAGCCTGTCCACCTTGTTGATGAAGAGCACGGGCCTCACCCGCTCCATGAGGGCCTGCCGCGTAACCGTCTCCGTCTGGACCATGACCTCCTCCACGGCGTCCACGACCACGACCACGCCGTCTATGGCCCTGAGGGCGCGGGTTACCTTGCCCGTGAAGTCCACGTGCCCCGGCGTGTCTATCAGGTTGATGAGGTAGGGCTGGCCGTCCACGTGGTGGAGGAGGGAGATGTTCGCGGTCTTGATGGTGATGCCCCTCTTCTGCTCCTCCTCCAGGTAGTCGAGCCATCTGGCCTCGCCAGCTATCTTGGGCGATATCACGCCCGCCTCGGCTAGGAGGCTGTCCGTCATGGTGGTCTTCCCGTGGTCTATGTGGGCCACTATGCCTATGTTCCGCACCCGCTCCTTGTGGCCCATGAGCTTCAGTATCTCGGGCGTCTGCTTGAACCTCGGCATGGCACGCTGCCCTCCGCTGTTTCAGCCGTGGGGGCTGAGGGGGCTTAATAAGCTTAAGCGAGGGGCCTCGGCAACCCGCCGCGCCCACATCGGCTCACGCCTTCAGGCGATGCGAGCTTCCTCATGGGCCCATTAGGTCTTCAGGCAGGTGCCCGGCATAAGCCTTAGGCTCCCGAGGCCAAGCGCTCATGGCGGGGCTGGGCAAGCTATTTGAGGGGCCGCCTCCTACTCCCCTGGTGAGAGCTTGCTAAAGCTGGCGTCGAGGCTTGAGCTCATCAGGAAATCCCCGATAAGGCGTGTAGCAGCCCTCCTGGCGGAGGCGAGGAAGAAGAGAGACCTCATATCCTTCGGAGGGGGAGCTCCTAGCCTGCCCCCGCCTCGGGAGGTCGTGGAGGCCCTGATGGCCAGGCTGAAAGAGGAACCCCAGTTCTCGGCCAGCTACGGTGGCACGCGGGGCTTCATGGAGCTGAGGGAGCTGATAAGCGAGGACCTGAAGCGCTACGCTGGCATAGCGCCCGACCCGGCCCGCGAGATAATCATAACGGATGGCGCCACGGAGGGCATCTTCCTGGCCCTCATGGCCACCGTGGACCCGGGCGATGAGGTCATCCTGATGGACCCCACCTACCTGGGCTTCTCGGAGGCCGTGAAGCTCTGTGGCGCCAAGCCCGTGAGGCTGCCCGTCTACGTGGAGGAGGGCTTCCAGCCGGACGTGGAGCGCCTGAAGGAGCTCATAGGGCCGAGGACGAAGGCCCTCATCCTGCTGTCGCCGGATAACCCCACGGGCCGCGTGGTGGAGCGGGAGCGCGTGAAGGCCATCGTGGACCTGGCTGCCGACCACGGCTTCTGGGTCATCTCGGACGAGACCTATAGGCACATAATCTACGAGGGCCAGCACACCTACACGGCCGCTCTGCCGGGCGCCTGGGAGCACACCATCACGGTCTGCACGTTCTCCAAGGAGGCGTCCGTGCCGGGCTTCAGGATAGGCTTCGCCTACGGCCCCGAGGAGGTCATAGATGCCATGGAGAAGCTGAAGCAATACACGAGCCTCTGCCCCAGCACGCCAGCCCAGCTCGCCATGATGGCCTTCCTCCGCGATGGCGTGAAGGAGCGCTACCTCCGCGAGGTCGTGATACCGACCTACAGGGCGCGGAGGAACGAGATGGGCCGGTTGCTGTCGGAGCTCCTGCCTGAGGCCAGGACCGTGAGGCCAGCGGGCAGCTTCTTCTACTTCGTGGACATAAGGCCCTACCTAGCGCGGCTCGGCATGGACGAAGAAAGGCTCTGCGATGAGCTCATAGCCCGGGCGTCCGTGGTGGCCATCCCCGGCGGCTACTTCGGCGAGAACGGCCGAGGCCACATAAGGCTGACGTTCGTCTCGGAGCCAGAGGAGCGCATAGCCGAGGGCCTCTCCCGCCTGGCGAGCTTCCTGACAGGGAAGGCGAGCTGAAGGCTGCCTCCTCGCTCGGCCTCCCTACGCCAGGCCAGGCTCCCTGGGCAGCCGAACCCACTTTTATGGTTCCCGGCGCTATGCTCACGTTCGCAACAGCCTCGTAGCCCAGCACGGAGGATACCTTGATGGTCGCGTTCATGCCCTCGAAGGCAGACCAATTCCAGAGGCAGGTGAAGGTGATGCTGGCGTTCGGCTGGAGCAGGTAGGGCGGGCTGAGAGGCGGCTCCACACGCTCTGGCACCACGACCGTCTTGTTCACCGTGATGGTGATGTTGTTGATCCTGGCCGGTGCTGGCGAGAGAGGTTCGTTCAGGACGGTTACGTTCATGTAGTAGGTCACGTTCACCACGTAGAAGGCCACCTCGGTTATGCGGAGCACCACGGGCGGGGGCGTCCGCTCGGTGAGGTAGCCCCTGTAGCCCTCCCTGGTCTTGGCCACGATGGTGAGCGTCTCGTTCCGGTAGTTCTTCCACTCCCAGCTGCAGTTCAGGAGGAGGGAGCTGCCCGGTTCGAGCTTCCTGGGCTCCTCCTCGCTCACCTCCGGCTCCGTGCCCACGTTGCTGATGACCTCACCGCTCGGGAAGACCAGATCCACGCCCACCAGGTTCACGGCCACCTCGCTCTCGGCCGAGCTGGTGATGTTCAGGAGGAACCAGGTGGGCGTGCTGGCGTTGAACGTGGCCTCCAGCAGGAGCTCCACGAGAGGTGGCTTGGCCGTGATGGCCGCCCCAGAGCCCTTGTCCACCGTTACGAGCACGGTGAGTTCACGGCCGGAGTAGTTGCCCCAATCCCAGGCGCACCTGATGGTGGCCGACTCGCCATCGGCTAGCTCAAGGGGGAGCAAGGGCCTCGTGGTCTTCACCTCGAAGATGCGCTCCTCGGGCGTGATGACCAGAACGCGCTCCAGTTCCACGGCCTCAAGCGAGTAGGAGGGGTTCAGCACCGTGATGTTGAAGTAGCGGGTGTTGTTCTCAGGGAAGTAGATGTCCGTGATGGCGATGGAGGGCTTCTCGGGCACCACGTTGCCCAGCCAATACCAGTAGCCGCTCGTGATCATGAACGTGAGCAGGCTGCTGGCGAGGAGACCAGCTATGAAGAGCAGCACCAGCGTTGCCCTGCGCATCCCTCGGCCTCCCTTCCCGCTCCCTGCCCGATGGCCTTTTATGAGGTTTGCGCGTTCAGGGAGGGCCGGTGGGTTAAATGGGCGTGCGCCAAGCCATGAGCGCGTTCGGCAGCTCGGCCCGCAGGGCGCTCTCGGTAGCCCTGACGGCCTTGTTCGCGGCCCTCTACGCCGGCCTCGTGGTCGCCCTACCATTCATAAGCTTCCAGGTCTTCCAGGTGCGCGTGGCCGATGCCCTCCTCCCGCTCGCGATTCCCTTCGGCTGGCCAGCCATCCTGGGCTTCACCATCGGCTGCTTCGCGGGCAACCTCGCTGGCATCATGGCTGGCATACCGCCTTCCGGCGTGCTGGTAGATGCCTGCGGCGGCGCGGCCGCCAACTTCCTGGGCTGCTACCTGGCCCACAAGCTGGCCGGGAACTCCACGGACAAGAGGAGGCTGTTGGCGGCCACCTTCGTGATCACGGCCGTCCTGACGGCCATCGTGGGCACCTACCTGCCCCTCATCCTCGGCCTCGGCTGGGCGGGCATCTGGCTCGGCTGGGCGGGCATCTTCCTCGGCAGCCTGGTGGCCGTGAACCTCCTGGGCTACCCGCTCCTCCTGGCCGTCCTCAGGCTCCGCCTGGCCCGACTCACGCCCTCGTGAGGTATTCCCTGAGCTCCCAGCTTGTTACGCGCCCCTCGCCTTCCTCGCCCGTTTCCTCCAAGAACTTCACGTAGGCCTGCCACTCGGCCTCCTTCAGCCTGAAGAACTGCTCGGCCAAGCGCGGCCCCAGCGCCTCCCTAACCACGGGGTCCTTCCTGGCCAGCTCCACGGCCTCCTTCAGGCTGGAGGGCAGCTTCTCCACGCCGCGGGCCTCAAGCTCCTCCTCCCTCAGCTCGTAAACGCTCTCTTCCACGGGGTCGGGGAGCTCCAGCCCTTCCTCAAGCCCCCTCAGGCCAGCCGTGAGGAGACCAGCCAAGGCCAGGTAGGGGTTGCAGGCCGGGTCAGGGCAGCGGACCTCCAGGCGCACGATGCCACGGGCCGCATCGTGCTCCGGTATGCGCACGAGGGCTGAGCGGTTGCCTATGGACCAGCAGATGAAAATGGGCGCCTCGAAGTGCGGCATGAGGCGCTTGTAGCTGTTCACGGTCGAGGACATGAGGGCCGCCAGGGCCTTCGCGTGGGCTAGGATGCCCGCCAAGAAGCTGGCCCCCTCCTCGGAGAAGATGCGCTTCCCATCACCGCGCCTGCCGCCGGGGCCCATCACGTTGCGCCCGTCCTTGGTCAGGCTGAGGTGGAGGTGCATGCCGTTGCCCGGCCTGTCCATGAAGGGCTTTGGCATGAAGGTGGCCGTGAAGCCGTGCTTGGACACCCAATACTTGATCACCCACTTCGCGAGCGTGGTCCTGTCCGCCAGGCCCATGGGCGTGTCGCGCTCAAGGGTGAGCTCGAACTGCCCTGGCCCGACCTCGTGGTGCACGAACTCTATGCCGACCGCATCGTGAACCACGGCGGCGAGGCCGGGGATGAGCGAGAGCACATCGTGCGTGTGGAGGGGCTCCATGTAGCGCAGGGGGTCCATGACCTCCGGGCTATTAGCGCTCTTCAGCACGTAGAACTCCACCTCGGTGCCGCTCACCACGCCAAAGCCAGCTTCGGCCACGCGCTCCAAGGCTCTCTGGAGCGCGAAGCGCGTGTCTAGGTCGAAGCGCTCGCCGGCCTTGTAGACATCGCAGATGAAGAGCGTGTAGCCGTCTATTTCCACCTTCGTCCCCGGGTCGGGCTTGGCCAGGAGATCCGAGTCCTCGACGTGGCAGAAACCGCAGGAGGAGCCATCGAAGCCATAGCCATTCTCCAAGAGGGAGGCCAGCTTCTCGGCCGGGAAGTATTTGCACCTCACGCCGCCCATGATTGCCGGTATCAGCGGGACGATCAGCCCGCGAACGCTCATACTGGGGTGAGCTTCCTAGGGCGAACAGTTATAAGTCTTTCTGGCCTTATTATCAACGAACGCTCAGCAACTCGGGAAAACCTTATACGCTTGTTCTCATGTGAGAGTGAGGTCGGCAGGGGGCTGCACGGTTGGTGGTGAACGAGCTGGATAAGCGCATCCTCTCGGTCCTGCTTGAGGATGGGAGGGCTTCCTGCCGGGAGGTAGCCCGTATCCTGGGCGTCTCGCCAGCCACGGTGGCCAAGAGGCTTAAGAAATTGGAGAGTTCGGGTCTGGTAAAAGGCTACACGGCCCTGCTCGACCACGAGAAGCTAGGTTATGATATAACCGTCATCACGGCCATCACCGTCTCGGGCGGCAAGCTCCTAGAGGTAGAGCGCGAGATAGCCAAGCTCCCGGGCGTCTGCGCCGTCTACGACGTTACGGGGCCGGTGGACGTGATGGTGATCGCCAAGTTCAGGAACAGGCAGGAGCTCAGCCGGTTCACGAAATCGCTCCTGGCCATGCCGCACGTGGAGCGCACCTGCACCTACGTGGTGCTCACGACCGTGAAGGAGGACTTCAGGCTGCTCTAGGCTGGGCTGATCAGAGCCGAGCTTCCCTTCTGCCTTAGGTCGGGAGCTACATATCTCCCGGAGAATAATGTTTATATACCACTATATCCCTCTCAGGGCTCTGGGGAGCCAGCTTGAGGGGCAGGAAGGTTGCCATTTTATTCGATGGGCCGAACTTCCACCACTCCTTCGTGCGGATGGGCTTCCGCCTCGACTTCGAGGCCTTCGAGCAATACTGCCGGGAGAAGTATGGCGAGATCGCGGTCAAGCGCTACTACACCTCGGGCGGCAACATCATTCCACCGGAGTTCGTAACCTTCCTCACCAGCATAGGCTACGAGGTTGTGGTAACGCCCAACGTGGACACGCAGATCACGGTGGACGCGGTGGACATGATAGCCAGAAGGGCCGTGGATGCCATCGTGATCGTGTCCTCCGATGGCGGCTACTTCCCGCTCGTGAAATACGCTTATGAGAACGGGGCCAGGATAGCCATAGCACACGACAAGGAATTCCACGGCTTCGCCATGCTCCTGAGGGGGGCCGTGAAGAGAGGGCTGGCCGATTACATCAACATCAAGGACTTCCAGAGGGAGGTGCCCTTGTCCATAGCCGTGGCCCCAGCCGAGACGGTATCCCATGCAGAACAAATGGGCGAGGAAGAAGCCGTGGCCGAGGGGCCGCTCTCTGACCAAGAGGGAGAGGAGGTCTCGGAATCCTGAAAGATGGCCCCTGCCCTCCAAGGGCACCCATGTGATTTTTTAATTCCCGCCGCCCACATACCCATCCTGAGGAGGGAGGGAGCTCTTGGTCGTGGCCGGCAAGGTCTTCGTGGTCGCTGAGCCCATAGGCCTCGACGAGCTGAGGAGCGCCCTCTCGGGCTTCAGGCACGAGGAGGAACGCGAGGAGGACGGGCAGGTGTTCAAGCTCGTGAGGGAGATACGCGATTTGATGGAGCGGGAGGGCGCCCTGATGGGCATCTACGCTGAGGACTTCCTAATGCGCGTCTTCCACAGGGGGGAGGCCAGGCTCGTGCCCAGGACGATGGAGGCCCTCTTCTGCTTTGCCGAGCACGGGGGCCGCGTGTTCCTGGTGGTCCTTGAGAAGAAGAGGAGGGCCAACTT
Organism: uncultured Candidatus Bathyarchaeia archaeon; assembly: GCA_964585495.1. GTDB lineage: Archaea > Thermoproteota > Bathyarchaeia > EX4484-135 > EX4484-135 > EX4484-135. The sequence goes on along the minus strand of CAZPDR010000002.1, from coordinate 6,156 downwards.
CGTGGCCAACAGGCTGAGCGAGCTGGTCTTCGGCGAGGTTGGCTCCATCGTGGAGGCCAGGATACCTCCCGAGGAGCTGGAGGAGTTCCACAAGCGCAACCCGGAGGAGACGAAGGTCATCTTCTTCGACAACGTGGACATACCGAACGTGAACAAGCTGGCCCTCTACGGGCCCGACCTGGTGAACACGGAGCTCTTCGAGCGCTACAAGGCGCACGGCGACATCTGGTATGTGGTCTCCAGGGCGAGCGGCTACGACTACACGGTGGGCATCACGCGAGATGGCTGTGTGGTCATCTTCAACACGAGCGATAGAATGCGCTTCTTGGATTACGTGCTGAGGGAAGTGCTGCCCATGATCTCAGTGGAGTAAAGGGGCCTTTCTCACTTGTTCTCCTCGGCTGGCAATAGACCTTCCTCTCGCGCCAGCTTGCGCACGCCTTCCCAGCCCTCCCTTGCCTTCACGACCACGATGCGGAAGGCCTGCTCGTGCGTGAGCCTAGCTGGCTCATGGCCGGTGGCCTCCCTGAGCAGGAACCTAGCAGCCCTCAGCACGGAGCCGTTCAGCCTTGAGTCGGCCAGGTCGGCTATATGGACTATCAGGGCCTCAAGCGTCCTGGGCGATATCGGGCCGTGCTCAGCGTGGTGGGCTGCCACAGCGTGGAGCACCTCAAGCGGGAGGCCCCGCCTGGCCAGCTCCTCCACGGCCAGCGTAACGTGGTCTAAGCGCTCCCCGAGAGGCGAGAGGATGTAGGTGCCATCCTCCCGCTCCGCGTAGCAGGGGGCCTTCATGATGTCGTGGAGCAGGGAGGCAGCTATCACCACGTCCCGGTCCACCTCAGCCCCGTAAACCTGCTCGACCACATCACAGAGCGCGAGGGCGAGGCGGACGGTGGCGAGCGTGTGCTGAACAAGGCCCCCCGGATAGGCGTGGTGCTGCGTCCTGCCTCCTGGGCTGCTCTCAAGCTTGAATCGCTGGCCGGTGAGGAGGAGCTCCTGTCCCTCAAGCACCTCCCTGACCTTGGCCCTGAGCTCGGCATCCTCTATCATGTCCGCGTAGCGCAGGAGCTCACGGAGGCCCGCCAATCCCGAGCACCTACCTGCCCTCGGGAGCTCCCCCCTTTTAGCCTAGCTTACTAGCTCCTCGGCAGCCCGCGTGGCCTGCTCCACCACCTCGGCCATGTCCACCCTCACGGGCCTGCGGTCCAGCACCACGGGCTCGCCGTCCACGAATACGGCCTCCACGGCCCTCTGGCCCACCGAGTAGGCCAGGATCGCGTAGATGTCATGGAGGGGGGCCATGCCGACCTCGCGCAGGTCTAAGACCACGAAATCCGCCCTCTTGCCCGGCTCAAGGGAGCCTATCTGGCCCTCTAGGTCCAACACGCGGGCGCCGCCTAAGGTGGCCATCTCAAGGGCCTCCCGGGCCTTCAGCACGGTCGGATCTGCCCTAGCCGCCTTCTGGAGGAGGCAGGCGAATTTCACGGCCTCGAACATGTCGAGCGAGTTGTTGCTGGCAGGGCCATCTGTGCCCAAACCCACCGCCAGGCCGGAGGAGAGCATCTCTGGCACCCTGGCCACCCCCACGCCCAGCTTGGCATTCGCCACCGGGCAGTGCACCACCTTCGCGCCCCTTTCGGCCAGGAGGGCCATGTCCGCATCCGAGAGGTGGACGCAGTGGGCAGCGGACGTGCCCGGCCCGAGGAGGCCGAGCTGATCTAGGAGTTCCGCTGGCGTCCTCCCGTGCTCCGCCAGGCAATCCCTGACCTCTTGCTCCGTCTCGGCCAGGTGGATGTGGATGCCCGTGCCAAGCTCGCGTGCCTTATCGCGGACGCGCTCAAGGAGCTCCTCGCTGCACGTATAGACCGCGTGGGGGCCGAAGACGACCTTTATGCGCCCGTCCCCCACGCCATCATAACGCTCGAACACGCGGACGGCATCGCGGAAGAGGCGCTCCCCCACCTCCGGGCCTGGTGCGTCCAGCAGGCCGGGCGCGAGCACGGCCCTGAGGCCAGCCTTCAGCACGGCCTCGGCCACCTGCCCCTCGTGGAGATACATATCGCAGAAGCAGGTGGTGCCCGTGAGGGCCATCTCAAGGCAGGCCAGGAGCGCCCCCCAATAGACGTGCTCGGGCTTGATGCGTGCCTCCACGGGCCAGATGTGCTCCCTCAGCCAGGCGTCGAGCGGCACGTCCTCGCCCAGGCCCCTGAGGAGCGTCATGGGCGCGTGCGTGTGGCAGTTCACCAGGCCCGGCAGCACGGCCTTCTTGCGGCCATCTATGATCTCCTCGGCCCTGAAGACGTGGCCACGCGGCCTGTCCGCGAAGACCACGCGCCCCTCACGCACCGCCAGGCAGGCATCCGCTATCGGTCCCCTGCCGTCCATGGGTATCAGCAGGCACCCTCTCACGAGCAGATCTGCCTCTATCACGCGCGAGCTCATGGCTTGGCCCTCGCTCAGCCCCCCTCCTCGGGCCCCATGAGCCTCGCGTAGAGCTCCTTTAGGGCAGCACGCACCTCTTCCACGTTGGAGCTCCCGATGTAGGCCAGGGGTATGCGCTCAAGCTCGGCCAGCTCTAGGGCCAGCCTATCCGGCTTGGCGCCCTGCATGAGGACGGCCCTGGGCTTTATCATGCTTATCCTCACGGCCACCATGGGGGAGCGCCCCCTGGCCACCCGGGCGAAGATGAGCGCCCTCTCGCTCGTGTGGCCGAAGACCTGGAGGAACTCCCACCCGGAGAGCGTGTAGATGGCCCTGATGCTGTCTATGAGCGTGTAGCCGTAGATGGGCTTCCCGGCCTCCTCGGGGCAGGCCACGAGCTCCGCCCCCAGGGCATCGCAGAACTCCCGGACCGAGATGGGCCTGGGGAGCTCCCTTATGTCCAAGATGGCATCGCTCCTCAGCCGCTCCAGCCGGGAGAGCTCCATGATGAGGCGGCCACCGCGGGCCTCGTCTATGGCTAGGAGGGCCGAGACCCAGCGCCTTATGAAGCGCGTGCCAGGGCTCCTCCGCCTCCCGCTCTCGTAATCGCTTATCACGGAGGGCGAGACGCCCATCTGTCTCGCCAGCTCCACCTGGGAGATGTGGAAGAGCTCCCTCCACTTCTTCATGGTCTCGCTGGGCGAGCGGGACATGATGACATCGCCAGCTATGCTCCTGGCCAAGAAGCGCTTGAGCTCCCTCCGCACGTCCCGCCTCAACCCCTTCCTGCCCACGGGCCATAAACGGCCTGGCAACCTATATATCCTTGAGGCCGCAGGCCGCGAGCACGGCCTCGAAGGCCCGGGCGCTTATCTGGTGCTTGTAGGTCCTCAGGGCGCTTATCAGGGCCTCCCTGTCCACCGGGCCTAGTATGGCCTCCAGGCGCTCGGCCAGGCCGCTTATGAAGAGGTATTGGCAGATGCTCGTCAGGTTAGCCGGCCTGCGCCTGTTGCTGGCGCTCTCGAAGTCCACCAGCCTCGGCTCTGGCCTTAAGGCGCTCGGCTCCTCCACAAGCACGTGCGAATGAGCTCTTGACAGCTCACCGTGGTCCAGGCCGAGCTCATCTAGGCGCCTGCACTTCTCAAGCAGTCTCCTGAGCGCCCAGGCCACCTGCCTCCTCCCGGGCCGTGAGGCCAGCCAGGTCGGCAGGTGAGGGCCTTCTATGAACTCCATCACGAGGAAGTCGTCCGTGTGGGCGAGGAGCTCCGGCCCCACGCCCACGGAGTTCGCTAACGCCAGCATCTCGGCCTCGTGGGCCAGGCTCGCCCTGTCCGCGTCCACGCGCCTTATCTTGAGGGCTACTTTCCGGCCGCGGAGGCGGGCAGCCACCACCACGCCCACATGGCCTTTCCCAAGCACCTCCAGGCCACCTGGCAGGCGCTTCGGACCGCCAAGCTCCACGTGCGTGATGCCAAGGGACCTCAGCTCAGCCAGGCGCCTCGTTAGCACGGCCTCCTCCGGCCTAGGATAGGCGAGCAGGAGGCTGAAGGGCGCCTTGGCCAGCTCCTCAACGGGCAGGAGCAAGCCACCTCGGCCTCCCGATCAGGAACTCGGTCAGCCACCCCCTGAAGCCCTCCAGCTCCCGGCAGAGGGAGACGAGCTCGGCCCCCTCTAGGACCTGGAAATGCTCTTCCACGCGCTGGGCCAGGAGGGGGGCCACACCCACCTGCCTGCCCCCGCCCTCGGATAGCCTGGCACGCAGGAACTCCTTAGCATCTGGCCATCTCCGCCTCACCAGGGCCACCCACCTATCCCCCTCGATGTAGGGGCCGCACACCAGGGCCGGATTGACCATCTGCTTGGCCAGGAAGCGCTCTACGTGCTCCTCCACCCAGACGGGCGGCCCAACGTGCTTCACCACGGGCGGGAGCCCTGAGCTCTCAAGCTCGAAGACGAGCACGCACTCCTCGACCTCATCCGACCAGGCGCCCGTCCTCAGCACGCGGAAGCCCTCGTTCTTCAACGTGCCCCTCAGCGCCCTCAGGGTCCTGCGCACCTGTCCCCAGAGCACGTCCGGCGGGAGGCCTGCAACCCGCGTCCTTATGGCCAGGAGGGAGGTGCCCCTGCTCGCGATCAGCTCGGCTAGTTCCTCATCGCCCTTCACAGGCAGCTCAGGCGGGAAGAAGAAGGCCTCGCTCGGCCTAGCTAGGAACTCGCGAGCAGCGGCCATGAAGAGGCACATCTTCTCCAGCGAGACGGAGGCAGCCGTGTTGCGGCCTGGGTCCACGGGGTCCACCACGATGAGGTGGTGCCTGAAGAGCTCCCGGGCCTCGTCCTCTCGGCCCTCGTAGTAGCCCGAGATGTCTATCACGGTCCCCTTCCGCCACCTGAGGGCGCCCCTGAGGGCCTCAAGGAAGCCGCCGTAGTAGAGCACGAGGAGCTCGCACAGGTAGCCGCTGAAGCCCCCCACGCGGATCTCAGCCCCGTAGGCCCCTATGCCCTTCATGAACTTCTTCAGGAGCCTCACCTCGCCCTTTAGGCGCTCGTCCAGGCGGGAGCGCACGAAGTCCGTGTGGTAGGGCGTGCGGTCCGTGGCCGAGAGCCACTCGCCGGGCCTGACGGCATAACAGGGCACGATGTTCACGCGCACCCCATCCGCCAGGCACTCAAGATAAGGGTGCTCCGCGTAGCGCTCCACCTGCCTGAGGCCCTCGGCCGCCCGCCTTGCCAGGGCCAGGAAGCGCTCCCTGAAGAACTTCTTCGGCACATCTGGCCTGAAGCGCACGAAGATGTCCACGTCAGCCTCCCCGCTAAGCCAGGTGTCCTTGGCCAGGGAGCCCTCAAGCCTCACCTCGGCCTCAAGGCCCTCTGAGGCCAGAAGGGACCTCAGCCTGGCCATTATCTCCTCGGCCAGCGCTAAAACGCGCTCCCTCTCCGCCCGGCCGGGCGTGATGCGCTCCAGCACGCGGCGGCAGACCTCCTCTGGGCTGGGCATGGCACCCCCGACCTAGCCCGCGTCCTTAAAAAGGCATGAGCAGGGGATGTAGAGCTTAAAGGGCCTCTCTGACCTTATCACGCGGGGATTGGGGGTGGCAGAGGCGGAGGAGAAGCTCGACTACCGGGAGATATGCAAGCGCTTGGCCAGAGGCGAGGAGTTCTGCGCGGACACGGCTGAGGGGGAGTTCCCGCCCGAGGTGCTCGACAAAATCAGGAGGATGTTGGAGGAGGCCAGATGCCGGTCTGGGTCAGGATAAGGCTGAGGAGGCCGGGTAGCGCGGACGAGGTGGAGGTAAGCGCCAAGGTGAACACGGGCTTCACCGTAGGCCCTCTCCCGGTGGTGAGGCTTCCCAAGGCGGTGGCCGAGAGGTTAGGCTTCAGCCTGGCGGAGGCCGAGACCTTGCCCGGCATCAGGGATACAGCTCTGCGCCCCCTATCGGCACGCCTGTTAGGCCTCGTGGAGGTGAGGGTGGTCGTCCAAGATAGGCCGACGAGGTGGGTGAGGGCCACGGCCATATACATGAGGGGGAGCGCTACCGTCCTCATTAACGATGTGCTGGCCGGGAGAAGGCTACTGGGCTTGGTCATTGAAGATTCAGAGACGGGCCTGTGGAGGCTGGCCGATGACCCTCCCGGCACGGTGAGGAGGAGCTCTAGGCCCGAGTATTGGCCAGAGGAGTAGGCTAGAGCAGGCGCGTGGGCGGCTGCCCCCTCCCCTCGCCAGCCCTGACGGCCTCT
>CAZPDR010000001.1:0-20503 GCA_964585495.1 uncultured Candidatus Bathyarchaeia archaeon | reverse complement strand
GCTCAGCCCTGGTGTCTCACCTCACCGATCGGCAACACCAGCTCTCCTCATCGCCGTGGGCACATCTTTCCGGGCTCGTTTAAAAATTAGGCCATGAGGAGTTAGCCCACGTCGATGTAGGCTGTCATCATCAGGCTTATATTACTCCTGTGGCCTCGTAAACTGGCGGAGAGGGAGCTGGCCCTTGAGGATAAGGATGGGCAGGGCCTCGGAGCTGCTGAAGCCAGACGATCGGGTCATGGTGATAGAGATTGGGGATGTGAAGCTCGTGAAGAAGCTCGACCTGATCAGGCTCTTAGAGGAACTGCCCGGGCTGAGCGAGGAAGAAGCTGATAAGCTCGGCCTGGAGGCAAAGAAGTGGTCCCGAGAGCAGTAGCAGATACCTGCGTTATCATCTCAGGCCTGATAGGGCGAGGAACCTCCAATCGCCTGCTCATATCTATCCTCAGAGGTGAGGTGCGCTTAATAATGTCAGCTGATATATTCGATGAATATCTAAGAGCTATTCACTATCCAAGGCTCAGGCTCCCGCTAGTCCTCGCGTATATCATCCTTGATGAATTATACAGAAGGGCTGAGATAGTGGTGCCCAAGACGAAAATCTCGATGTGCAGGGACCCGGAGGACGATAAGTTCTTGGAGGCAGCCTATGAGGCTAAGGCCGATTATATAATCACGTTCGACCGAGACCTGCTGGCTTTAAGGGATGATGCTAAGGAACTTGCGCTAAGGGAGCATCGCATCAGGTTGCTGACACCAAGGGAGTTTCTGGAAGAACACGCTTTATGATGCCAGGCACCTTCTAAACATCCGTGGTAGGCTCTCTCATCAGCCGCCTACACCGTGATTCCCTTATATCTGCCTCATCAGCCGCCTACACCGGGAGCCATGCGCTTGCGCTTCGCCTACAAGCAGGTCATCGTGGTCCGCACGGACCTGGGCATGAGCGTGGGCAAGACGGCTGCCCAGGTGGCGCACGCTGCCGTCTCGGCTGCCGAGGAGGCGCGGGCCAAGCGGCCTGATTGGCTTAGGGCCTGGCTGGCGGAGGGGCAGAAGAAGGTGGTGGTGCGCGTGAGCTCGCTCCAGGAGCTCCTTGAGCTTGAGCGGAAGGCCCGCGAGCTGGGCCTCCCCACGGCCCTGATAGTGGACCGCGGCCTCACGGAGCTGGAGCCTGGCACCACGACCTGCCTGGGCATAGGGCCAGCCCCCTCGGAGCTCGTGGACCGTGTGACAGGCCACCTGAAGCTCCTCTAGGGCCTGAGGTGCCTTGGGATGCGGGAGGCCCCCGAGCTTGAGCGCCTGATGGGCATGGAGCTCTACCTCACGGCCAGCAGGGGCCTTGGAGGCCGGATAAGGAGCAGGCCTGAGGACTTCCTCGTGGAGGAAGAGCTGGCGAGCGGCCTGGTGGCAGAGCTCGGGCCAGGGAAGCCTGAGGGAGCCTGTGCGGGAGGCAGGGAAATTGGAGGGAGAGGGAGCTTCCTCCTCTGCGTCCTAGTGAAATCAGGCCTGGACACGTTGGAGGCTGTCCAAAGGCTGGCGAGGTGCCTGCGCCTGCCGGAAGGCCTAGTGAGCTTCGCTGGCCTGAAGGACGCGAAGGCCATCACGGCCCAATTCGTGGCCATAAGGGGCCTGAGGCCAGAGCGCCTGAAGGGCCTAGATCTGCCTGGCGTGGAGCTCAGGCCCATGGCCTACACCACCGAGCCCCTGAGCCCGGCCGATTTGGTCGCGAACCGGTTCCGCGTGGTCGTGAGGGCCATAGAGCTGCCTGAGGGAGCCGTGAGACGCGAGTTCGCGGCCACCCTCTCGGGCCTTGAGGATCTGGGGGGCCTCCCGAACTTCTACGGGCACCAGAGGTTCGGCACGGCCAGGCCGATAACGCACCTCGTGGGCCGCGAGCTCCTTCGCGGGGACGTGCGGGAGGCCGTGGAGCTCTACCTGGCCTACGTGGGGCCTGGCGAGAGCGCGGCAGCCCGGGAGGCCCGCTCCTACCTGGCCGAGACGGGCGATTTGAGGGGCTACCTCCGCCTCCTGCCCAGAAGCTTCTACTACGAGCGCCTCATGGCGGAGCACTTGCTCAGGAGGCCGCGAGATTATTACGGAGCCCTCAGGCGGCTCCCGCTCAGGCTCAGGAGGCTATTCGTCCAAGCTTACCAGGCATATCTCTTCAACCGCTTCCTCAGCGCCCGTGCCAGGGAGGGATTGCCTCTCTCCCTGCCAGAGCCAGGCGATTGGGTGCTCCTGCTCCGTGAAGGCTGCCTTCCTGAAGGCAAGCCGGTGCGAGCGGATGCCTCCCGCCTGCGGGAGCTGAGGGAGCTGGCGAGGGAAGGGAAGGCCGTGGTCTCCCTCCCCCTCCCAGGCCACAGGCAGGCACCTTCGGGCGGGAGGCAGGGCGAGCTGGAGGAGGCCATCATGGAGGAGGAGGGCGTTCGGCCGGAGGACTTCAAGCTCAAGCACATGCCCGAGCTGGCCTCGCCCGGGTGGCTCAGGCCCGCCCTGGCCAGACTGGAGCTCCTTGAGGCACCCCGTGTCCGCGAGGACGAGCTAAGCCCGGGCTGCCTGGCCCTAGAGCTCGCCTTCCGCCTGCCGAGGGGGGCTTACGCCACCGCCTTCTTGAGGGAGCTCATGAAGCCCCCCGACCTGCTGGCGGCTGGCTTCTAATCGCACCTCACGTGCTTGATGCCGGGCGGCCTTATCTTGCGCAGGATGCGGCTGCGGCAGTGCTGGTTGGGGCAGCGGATGTAATCGCCCCGGGCCTCTATGGTGCTGAGCCTGATGCGGGCGCCACAGGATATGCACTCGTATTCCACGTCCTCTTCCTCGTAGGCCGGGAGTTCCTCCTCGGACAAGCGTGCGACACCCTCACGGCCCCGGCCATCAGGGCATATTTAAGCTTGCCACGTGCGGCAAAGGCTTAACTGCCCGCCTAGCCCGCGCCCGCCAGAGGGTGGCCGCGCCGTGCCATTCCCGAGGGCCGTGGACTACCACAAGCCGGGCAGGCCCGAGGTGCCGAATGGCCTGGGCGTCTTCTACGTGCTGGCCAGCTCGGCCTACCTCTTCGCGCTCTACGCCAGCCATGCCTTCTGGGGCCTCCCGGGCGAGGAGGTGGCCAGCGGAGCCCTCCCCCTTGCCTGCTGCCTCCTCTTCGGGGGCTTCCTCGGCCTCCTGGACGATTGGATGGATCTACGCTGGCGCTATAAGGCCCTCACGCCCTTGGTGGCCAGCCTACCGCTCGTGGCCCTCAGGCAGGGGCACCCGGTCATGGCCACCTACATCTTCGGCAAGGTGAACTTCGGCGTCTTCTACTACCTGGTCATCGTGCCGACCATAGTAACCGTAACGACCAACGTGGTGAACCAGCTCGGGGGCCTGAACGGCCTTGAGACCCTCTGCCCCCTCACGGTCATGGCGGGCCTCTTGGCCGCGACCCTGCTAGGGCCAGCCAAGGCCGTGAACAGGAGCGCGGCCCTCCTGCTCATCGTGCCCATCCTGGCCCTGGCCATTCTGGCCGCCCTCAACTTCACGGGCCGCATCTTCGTGGGGAACGTGGGCTCCTTCTCCTTCGGCATCACCCTGGCCGCCTACGCCATCATAGCTAACGTGGAGCAGGCGCTCCTGATAGCCATCCTGCCCTACGTGGCCCACGCGAGCCTCGTGCTCCTGAACTACTTCATCTGGCGCCGCCTCCCGGCCCTAAAGCTCACGCCGGAGGGCCTGCTATACGCGGAGCACAGGCGCAGCCTCCAGACCCTCCTGGCCTATAAGCGCCCCGTCAGCGAGCGCAGGCTTGTGCTGGAGATAACGGGCCTCTTCGCCCTCTCATCAGCCCTGGCCGTGCTGGCCACCTTGCTGAGCTAGCTCCTTGACGAGCGTTATCATGTGCTCCCTGAAGCCAAGCTTCCTGTAGAGCCTCAGGGCTGGCTCGTTGGACGCCAGAGCGGACACGCGCACGTGGGTGGCGCCCTTCTGCCCTAGGAGCGCCAGAGCGGCCTCCAGGAGGCGCGTGCCGATGCCCCTCCGGCGCCAGCCCGGCCTCACATAAAGGTCGTATATGATCGCGGTCCTCCTGGGCGTCCAGAGCGGGCGCTCCACCCTAGAGCGGAAGAGCACGTAACCAACCGGCCCCACGCCCTCTGCCTCGGCCACCAGGACGTGGCCTCCCTCCTCCTCGTGGACCTTAAGCACCCAGGAGCGCCACTTGGCCACGTTCTCCTCCGTGGGCGGGTAAACGCGGTCCGATACGAGCGGGTCGGAGGCCATGTCGCGCCAGAAGTCGGCCAACACGTCCAGGTCCTCCGGCCTGAAGGGCCTTATCCTGACCTCGGGAGGCGCCATCGCGGGAGCGGAGGCCGCCCAGCTATTTAAGGCCCCTTGAGCATGTGCCAGCAGATCGGCCTTGCGGGCCTGGCTCGACGCCTGCACGGGCAAGCACGTCCGCTACGCCACGGCCATAGCCCGCGAGCTGAGGGCGAGGGGGCACGAGGTCCTCCTGACCACGCGGGAGCACCCTGACACCCTGGCCCTGGCCCGCCTCCTGGGCGAGGAGTTCAAGCCCGTGGGGCGCTACGTGCCCCACTCGCGGGTGGGCAAGCTCTTGGCGAGCGTGGAGAGGGAGGCCGAGCTGGCCCGCAAGCTCGCTGAGGGAGGCTGGCGGCCTGACGTGGCCATCTGCCACCAGAGCGTGGAACTCTGCCGTGTTGCCTTCGGCCTGGGCGTGCCCGTGGTCTGCACGACCGATAGCCCTCACGCAAGGGCGGTGGGGCGCCTCACGCTCCCGCTAGCCGAGGTAGTGGTGGCCTCCGAGGCCCTGCCGATCGGCCTGCTGCGCGAGCTAGGGGCCAGACGGGTGGAGCAGTTCAAGGGCGTGGACGAGGTGGCCTGGGCGAGGAGGCCAGAGCTCCTCACGCCAGCGGATGCCTTCCCCTGGCTCGGGGAGCTTGAGCGTCCCCTCATCGTGGTGAGGGAGGAGGAGCACGGTGCTGCCTACGCTCGTGGCCGCGGCCTCATGGCCAGGGTGGCGGCCCGCCTGGCCGAGCTGGGCTCCGTGGTCTTCCTGGCCCGCTACGGGCGCCCGGAGGGCCTGCCGGAGGAGGTGTTGGTGCCGGAGGGCTTCGTGGACGCGGCCACGCTGGCCCGGGAGGCCGACCTGGTGGTGGGCGTGGGAGGCACGGTCTGCCGGGAGGCCGCCCTCCAAGGCACACCAGCCCTCGTGGTCCGCTACATCGGGCGCCTTCACGTGAACACCTACCTGGCCAAGCTGGGCTTCCCGCTCTACGAGGTCGGGCCGGGGGCAGGCGAGGTGCTCGCGAGGGCCAGGGAGCTCCTGGGGGCGAGGAGGGACGTGAGGCACCTCCTGGCCTCGCTTGAGGATCCCGTGGAGCTCATAGTGAGGTTGGCCGAGGAGCTGGCCGGGCACGGAGCTCCTCAGCACTCGTAATCGGTGTTGAGGAATTCTCACCCGGCCAAAGGAATATATAGGAAGCCCGCCGAGAGCACCACCGAGCTAGGCATGGCAGCGGGCGTGGAGGAGCGCCTGAGCAAGGCCATATCGCAGGCCGAGGAGGTAGCTCTCGAACTGGTCAGGTCGGGCAGGCTGGATGAGGCCATGAGGTGCGTCTTCGGTGCCATAAGGGAGGCCATGAGGCCCTTGGTCGAGAGCGTTCGGGAGCTCAGGGAAAGCCTTGAGCACGAGAGGGAGCTGAGGAAGAGCCTCGAAGGCGATGTGAGGAGGCTAGAGGGGCGCATAATCGAGTTCGGGCTGGGGGAGAGGCTGGCCAGGTGGTGCGCTGATCACGGGCTCAAGTTCGGCAGCCTGCCCAGGGACCTCTTCCGCGTCGATGGGGTGATAGAGGGCGAGCGCCTCCTGGCCCTAGTCCAGATAGCCAAAACAGGGACTGAGGAGGACGTGGCCCAGCTCCTGGCTGGTGCGAGGATATACAGGGATCGCCTGGGCGAGGAGCCTAACGCGCTCGTGCTATACGTCTACGCCAGCAGGCCCTCTGAGGAGCTATCGAGCATGTGCGAGGAGCACGGCATAATCGTGGACAACAGCCCCAAGCGCATAGCGCGTAGGCTTGCGGAGCTCGATGAAGCCTTGAAGGAAGCCCGATGACCTTGGGCCTCAGAAGAACTCCATGAGGCTGACGGCCTTCTTCTTGGCCCTCCTGAGCGCCTCCCTCACGCGGTTCAGCGCCTTTTCCACGCGCTCCCTTGAGAAGTCGTGTTCATCGCAGAGGAAGGCTATCACGCCCTCCGCGTCCGGCTCGGACCACTTGAGCTCATATTCGTCCGTTACCTCCGGCTCCAGGAAGATGCGCTTTATCTCAGCTGGGTCCACGGGGAACTCGGCTTCCTTCAGGTGCGGGAGCGCTTTCTCAAGGCTCCCGTGCTTCCTTATGAGCTCATAGGCCCTTTTTGGCCCGATGCCCTTCACGCCCTTCGGGTTGTAGTCCGTGCCAACCAGGATGGCTATGTCTATGAGCTGCTCCCGCGTCAGGCCGAGCTTCTGGAGCAGCACGTCCAGCCTTATTATCTCTGGCTTCACCTCCACGTAGATGTCCTTGCCCGGCAGCTTCCTCCGGCCGGAGATGGTTACGTTGCGCACGAGGGCTGGTGCCCCGAAGAGGAGGCTATCGTAATCCTGGCTGGCGCAGAGGTCCGCATCGCCACGCCTGACCAGGTAGGCTGCCTGTGCCTCTCCCTCCGAGGGAGCTTGGACCCAGGGCACGCCCATGAGCGTGAGCAGGCGCTTCGCGTCCTCCACCATCTGGTCCTTCAGCTTCGCTGCCTGCTGAGCGTATTTGCGCGCCTCCTCCAGCCTCCCCTCCCTAAGGGCCTGCTCGTATTTGATGAGGGCTTCCTCGCGGATCTTCATGCGCCTCTTCAGCTCCATCTCCTTCAGCGCGGGCGGCCTGCCGTCGAAGACGAAGACGGGCTTGATGCCCAGCTCGATGAGGTTCACGGTCCGGTAGAAGAGGCCGCTCAGGTGGCTGGTTACCCGGCCACTGCGGTCCATGAGGGGGCGGCCATCAGGCCCCCTTATGGTAGCCAAGAACTGGTAGAGCGCGTTGTAGGCATCGAAGGCCACCACCTTGCCCGCCAGCTCCCGGAGCTCCACCACCTGGACGGCCTCGGGGGGCACGAGGGCGCGGAGGTTAACGCCCATGCCTCCACCTCCTCACCTCTATCTGCTTCCTCCCGCGCATGTAGGGCACCACGTAGATGAAGCCGTTCATCTCAAGGGTCATTAGGGCCTTGTTCAGCTCCGCCATGCTCACGTCCGGGTAGAAGGACCTCACCTGGTCCAGGAGCTTGTCGTCCGTCATGCGCCCGTTCTTCTCCAAGAGCTCCATTATGAGTGCATAAAGCGGCTTGACGCGCCAGCTCCTCAAAGTGCCTCACGCCTCCTCAGGCCAGCGTGGGTATGCTGGGCTTCTCCACGCGCATCTTCATCCTCTCGGCGAACGCCTTATACCAGCGCTCCACCTCCGGCGTGATGCTCGGGCCGACCTTCTTCAGGGCGGCCTCGAAGTCGGCCCAGGTCACCTGCTTGGCGTTGATATCGCGCCTCAGGGCGTTCATGGCGGCCTCCCGGCAGACGGCCTCTATGTCAGCGCCCGAGTAGCCCTCCGTCATCCTGGCCAGCCTGGCCAGGTCCACGTCGTCCGCGAGGGGCATATTGCGCGTGTGGATCTTGAATATCTCCAGCCTGGCCTCCTCATCTGGCGGCGGCACGTAGATGAGCCTGTCGAAGCGCCCGGGCCTGAGGATGGCTGGGTCGAGGATGTCCGGCCTGTTGGTCGCGCCTATCACCACCACGTCCTCCAGGGTCGCGATGCCGTCCATCTCCGTGAGGAGCTGGCTCACGGCCCGCTCGGTTACGCCGCTGTCCGCGTAGCCCATGCCCCTCCTGGGCACGAGGGCATCTATCTCATCGAAGAATATGATGGCTGGCGCGGCCGTCCTGGCCTTCCTGAACACCTCCCTTATGCCGCGCTCGGTCTCGCCCACCCACTTGCTCATCAGCTCCGGGCCTCTGACGGCTATGAAGTTCGCCTCGCTCTCCGTGGCCACGGCCTTGGCTAAGAGCGTCTTGCCGCAGCCAGGTGGCCCGTAGAGCAGCACGCCCTTGGGCGGCCTTATGCCGAGCTCCTTGAACTTCTCCGGGTATTTCAGCGGCCACTCAACGGCCTCGCGGAGCTCCTGCTTCACCTCCTCCAGCCCGCCTATGTCGGACCAGCGGACCCTCGGCACCTCGATATAGACCTCGCGGATGGCGGTGGGCGTGATCTCCTTGTAGGCGGCCATGAAGTCCTCCATGCGCACCTCCATCTTCTCCAGCACCTCCACGGGTATGCGCTCCTGCTCCAGGTCTATCTCGGGCAGGTAGCGCCTGAGGGCCTTCATGGCCGCCTCGCGGCAGAGGGCGGCTAGGTCGGCGCCCGTATAGCCGTGCGTGATGTCGGCCAGCTTCTCCAGGTCCACATCGTCCGCCAGGGGCATGCCGCGCGTGTGGATCTGCAGTATCTCAAGCCTTGCCTTCCTGTCCGGCACGCCTATCTCGATCTCCCTGTCGAAGCGCCCGGGCCTGCGCAGGGCCGGGTCCACGGCGTTGATGCGGTTCGTGGCGCCGATCACGATCACGTTCCCGCGGCCCTTCAGGCCGTCCATGAGGGCCAGGAGCTGTGCCACCACGCGCCTCTCCACCTCGCCCGTTACCTCCTCGCGCTTGGGCGCGATGGCGTCTATCTCATCTATGAAGATGATAGCTGGCGCGTGCTTCTCCGCCCTCTCGAATATCTCCCTCAGCCTGGCCTCCGACTCGCCGTAATACTTGCTCATGATCTCCGGCCCGTTGATGGCGTAGAAGGTGGCATCTGACTCGTTGGCCACGGCCTTGGCTAAGAGCGTCTTGCCGCAGCCAGGTGGCCCGTAGAGCAGCACGCCCTTCGGGGGCTCTATGCCCAGGCGCTGGAAGAGCTCCGGGTGCCTGAGCGGGAGCTCCACCATCTCCCTTATCTTCTGGATGGCCTCCTCCAGGTCCCCTATGTCCTCGTAGGTTACGCTCGGGACCTTGGCGCCCTCCACGGGCTCAGGCAGGAGCTTGAGGCGCGTGTTGTAGGTGATGCGGACCACCCCCCTGGGCCTCGTGCGCACGATGGTGAAGGTGAGCGGGCGGTAGGCGTAGGGCACCCTCACCATGTCGCCCTCCACCACGGGCCTGTTCACGAGCTTGTTGCGCAGGAAGACCTCCAGGTCGCGCTCCACGTCCCTGAAGCGCACGTCCGTGGGTGCGATGGTTACGCTCGTCGCGTTCCTCACGTCGGCCTTCCTCACGACCACGTAGTCGCCCAGGGAGACGCCAGCGTTCTCCCGGGTGATGCCATCTATCCTTATGATGTCCTTGTCCTGGTCATCTATGTAGGCTGGCCAGGCGAGGGCGGCCGTCTTCTTCGTGCCCTCTATCTCGATCACGTCGCCCGTGGAGGCGCCTATGGCCCTCATGGCCCTCTGGTTGAGGCGGGCTATGCCGCGCCCGACATCACGTTGCCTGGCGTCCGCCACCTGGAGCCTTATCTCCGGCTTCTCCCTGCGCGTTCTACGGCTCATGGCCTTTTCCTCCCATACCCGATTACGGGGAGACCATCATAAGCTTTGCCCACCAGGCCACGTCATGGCCCCTCAAAACCGCAGCGCACGCACTTATATGGCCTGGCCAGGCGCCTGCAGGCCTCGCAGCGCCAGATTACGACCTCACCGCAGTTCGGGCATGGGAACTTCACGGCCAGCGAGCCGGGCGGTATGGTGCGGTTGCAGCACGTGCAGGTCGGCAGCTTGACGCGGGACGCCATCCCCCATCCGCCGGCCACCGGTCCAGCGGGCCTATTTATATCTTGAGCCTCCGGCTCGCCCGTGCGAGGGCCGTCAAGGCATTTAAGGGAGCCCCGTAAGCCCCAGGTGGGCCGCGGTGATGAAGAGGCTAGACACCGATGGGTGAGGAAACACCCGGGTGTCGGGAGCGGCCCACGGGAGGTGGGAGGAGCCCTTGAGGATGGCCTTCGTGATCGGCATGGCTGGCTCAGGCAAGTCGCTCCTCACGGGCTCCTTCGTGGAGTGGCTGAGGGATCAAGACCAAGACGCGGTGGCCGTGAACCTGGACCCGGGGGCCGTGAGCCTCCCCTACGAGCCAGATGTGGACGTGCGGACCTATGTAACCGTGGAGGAGGTCATGGAGAAATACGGCCTTGGCCCGAACGGGGCCATGATAGCTGCCACGGACATGGTGGCCACCTACGTGAAGGAGCTGGAGGCGGAGCTGGAGAGGCTGGCGCCCGACCTGGCCGTGGTGGACACGCCCGGCCAGATGGAGGTCTTCGCCTTCAGGCCCTCCGGCCTCTTCATCGTGGAGAACCTGACGGCCTGGCCCAAGGCCATAATATACCTGTTCGACGCCTGCTTCTCACGCGAGCCAGCCAACTTCGTGGCCAACATCTTCCTGGCCTCGGCCGTCTACTACCGCTTCTTCGTGCCCCAGCTTTACGCGCTCACGAAGTGCGACCTCGTGGCGCCAGCGGACGTGAAGCGCATGGTGGAGTGGTCCGCCAGGCCGGCCGCCCTCCTAGAGGCGCTCGACACGAGCCTCAGGGGCGAGAGACGCCTCGTGGCCCGCGACCTAGTCCGCGCCATCTGCCACACGGGCGCCTCCTTCCCCCTCATACCCGTGGCCTCCACCACCTGCGAGGGCTTCCTGAACCTCAACATGGCCCTGGAGCGCACCATCTCGGCCGGGGACAGGTATACGTTCTGATGTCCTCAGGGACCGGGGGGCGGGACGGCTACCGCTCCAACAGGCTGAGAGCCGCCGCCAGTGCCCCATACTCGGCTGCTAGAGGGTCCTCCGCATAAGCTATGATGATCACGTCTCCTTCGTTGGGCCTCAGGCTCTCGGCTACAGCGCGGTAGAGGCCTGGGTAATCAGCGCTCACGTCCTCGCTCACGCCTGGCATGCGGAGGCGCCCGCCCTCAAGCACGAGCGTGATGGCACCCCGGGCGCCCGCCCTTATGGCCTCATCGCGCTGCTCTATGCCCAGCCTGACCTTCCCTGCCGCCCGCCTGACCAGGATGGCGAAGCCGTGTCGGTAGGGCCTCGGGAGGGCGGGCTCGCCTAGCTCGGCCATCTTGGCTAGGTGGGAGCTCAGCTCCCCCCAGAGTTCCCTGCCCCTCTCAGCTAGCTCGCAGCCCTGCCTGGTGGTCCTGACCAGCCCGTGCTCGATGAGGCGGTTGAGGAGGGTGCGGACGGCGCCCTCGCCTATGCCCAGGCGCCTAGAGAGGGCTGCCCTGCCCAGGGGGCCCGCCCGGGCCAGGAGGGCCAGGGCCTTGATGGCGTGGAGGAGGGAGAAGGAGGGGAGGGGGCCTACCCGCTGCTCCCCCAGGACCTCCCTGAGGTGGCGTAAGGCCTCGGCCATGAGGGCACCGGGCTGGAGTGCGCGGGAGCAAAAATAGCTTTTCAGGCGTAGAGCCAGCAGGCCACCCAGCGGCCGGGCTCTATCTCCTTGAGCGGGGGCTCCTCCTCCTTGCAGATGTCCATGCACTTATCGCATCTGGGGTGGAAGCGGCAGCCCGGCGGGGGCGTGATGAGGCTCGGCACCTCGCCCGGGATCCAGGTTACCTCCTTCTCCGTCCTCAGCGTGGGCACGGAGCCTATGAGCTTGATCGTGTAGGGGTGCTTCGGGTCCAGGAGCACCTGCTCGGCCGTGCCCAGCTCCACCAGCTTGCCAGCATACATGACGGCTATCCTGTCCGCCAGCTCGGCCGCGAGGGGCACGTCGTGCGTGATGAAGATGTAGGTGAGCCCCTCGTTCCACTTCAGGTCCTTCAGGAGGTTCATGATGTTCGCCTGCGTCATCAGGTCCAGGGCCGAGGTGGGCTCGTCCAGGATGACGAGCTGGGGCCTCATGATGAGGGCCATGGCTATGATGGCTCGCTGCTTCATGCCGCCCGAGAGCTCGTGCGGGTAGCGCTTCACCACGATCTCCGGCAGACCCACGGCCTTCAGGGCCTCGGCAGCGCGCTTCAGGGCCTCCGCCTTGTCCATGCCCTCATGTATGATGAGTGGCTCGGCCACTTGGAAGCCCACCGGTATGACGGGGTTCAGCGCGTTCATGGCTCCCTGGAAGACCATGCTTATCTTGCGCCAGCGGATGCGCCTCCTGAACTCCTCATCGCCCAGCTTCATGATGTCCTCGCCGTCCAAGATGACCTGGCCCTTGTAGGTGTGCACGTTCCTGGGCAGCACGCGCAGGAGGGAGATGCCTATGCTCGTCTTGCCACAGCCCGACTCGCCCACCAGGGCCAGGGTCTCGCCCTTCTCGACGGAGAAGCTCACGTCATCCACCGCCTTCACGGGCCCCATCCTAGTGGCGTAGTAGAGGAAGAGGTCGCGCACGTCTAACAGCGGCACGGTGCCCCCACCTCCCTCAGAGCTCCCTCAGCCTCGGGTTCACCACCTTGTCGAACGCATAGCCCAGCAGCGCGAAGGCGGTGGCCGTGATGCCTATGCAGGCGGCTGGCAGCACCACCCACCACCAGTAGCCGTAGTAGGCAGCGTGCGCGGCCTCCGCCTCGCCCAGTATCTTGCCCCAGGTGGGCAGGAGCGGGTCGCCCAGGCCCAGGAAGCTCAGGGCGGCCTCAAGGAATATGTAGGATGGCACGGCTAAGGCGATGTTCGCGAACATGTAGGGCAGCACGCGCGGGAAGATGTGCTTGAAGATGATGCGCCAGGAGCCCGCGCCATAGGACTGGGCGGCTAGCACGTATTGCTCCGCCTTGATGGAGGGCACCATGCTGCGCACCGTCTTCGTCATGCTGCCTATGAAGCTGAAGACCACCACGAGCGCCAGGAGCTTCCAGATCGTGAGGCCGTAGATGATGGCCACCAGGATGAGGATGGGCAGCACGGGTATGATCATGTAGAGCTCCGCGATGCGCTGGATGGCATCGTCCACCTTACCGCCGAAGTAGCCGCTGATCACGCCCAGGAGGGTCTGGATGAGCGATACCACCACGGACGCTATGATGCCGAAGGCAAGGGCCACGGGAGCTCCCCAGAGAAGGCCTATGAGCAGGTCCCTGCGCCAGATGTCCGTGCCAGCCCAGCCGTGGACGCGCCCGTAGAGCACGAACTTGGCCTTGGCATCAGCTGTTAGGTCGTAAAGCACCCTCACAGTTATGTAGAGTGCGTAGGTGCCCTTCAGCACCTCGGCCGTCCTTGGGTTCAGCATAGAGGGGCCCTCCTTGGCGAAGAAGATCACGTAAGGCATATTCACGAAGCCCAGCGCTGTCAGGTTCCAGTTGTTTTTCTCAGCCAGGTATTTTACATACCTCTCGGAGACCTGCTTCATGGCCTCGTCGGTATCGTAGATGCGCAGTATCGGGCTCTCGGGCGTTATTATGGTTTCCGTTAAGTTTATCGCACGCTTATCTGGCCTCAGCAGCTTAATCGTGAGACAGGCCGTTTGATTCGTCGTGACCTCCACCCTGAGCCTGAAGCCGTTGAGATGGTTGGGGAACTCGTCATAGCGGTAATCAAAGTAGGCTACGAGGACTATGAGTTTTAGAGGCGGCTGCCCCGGATAGGTGATATTATAGGCGTATTTGCGGAAATCATCGTCATCCAGCACGATGGTCCTTGGGAGCTTCTTGCCCACGAACCACTCCGCCCATATAGGAGCCGCGCACTTGGGGTTATCGGCCCAGGGGCCAGCCTCCGTCTTGTCGTGCCAGGCCTTGAGCACGTTGAAGGGCGCGTAGATGGGCACCAGCACGGCCATGCCTACTATAAGGGCCAGGAGCACGAAGGCCGCCTTCCCGCTCAGCGTGCCCATGACCTCCTTGAAGGCCGCCTTAGCGCCTATGGGTGGCGCGCTCATTCACGCCCCACCTCCAGCCCTGATGCGCGGGTCCAGGATGCCGTAGATGATGTCTAATATGAAGACCGTGATGACGAGCAGGTAGGCGTAGATGACCGTGAGGCCTATCACCACGGGCGCATCGATCTGCTCACCGCCCATAGCCTCCCAGTAGAGCATGCCCAGCCCCTTCCACTGGAACACGGTCTCCGTGATGATGGCGCCCGTCCAGGAGGCTATGAGGGCCAGGGCGATCATGGTGATGATGGGCGGGGCAGCGGGCCTAAGCACGTAGCGCCTCAGCAGCAGATCCCTTGGCACGCCCTTCGCCCTGGCGGCCATCACGAAGTCCTCGCCCAGGATGTGAATGACCATGTTCCTGGTCAAGTAGGCCCAGGAGCCGAAGGAGGAGAGGGTCCAGCAGGCCAGCGGGAGGACGAGGTGATGGAGGATGTCTAATATCCTGATGTGCCAGGGCACGCCCACCCACTTGCTCACGAAGCCGCCGGTCGGGAACCAGCCTAGCCTGTAGGCGAAGACCAGGAGGGCCAGGATGCCGAAATACCAGGGCGGTATGGACTGCGCGATGATGGCGAACATGGACATGCCGCGGTCGAACTTGGAGAGAGCCTTCCTGCCCATGTGCAGGCCTATGTAGATGCCTATGGCCGCTGAGACCACCGTGCCCGTGGTGAAGAGGAGCACCGTCCTCGGCAGGCGCTCAAGGATTATGTCCTTCACGCGCTGGGACATCGTGGTGCTCCTGATCCACATGGACCTGCCCAGGTCGAGCGTCAGGGCATCCCTCAGGTAGATCAGCGACCTCTGGGGGAAGGGCGTGTCCAGCCCTCTCGCGACTATCTCCCTCTGTATCTCTATCTGAAGTCGCCTCTCCGCGGCCTCCGGATCCGTGCGCAGCTGCTCCTGAAAGCTTTCATCCTGCATGAGGCGCTGCCTCACGCTGAACTCTATCTGCCTCTTCATGAGCTCATCTATGTAGCCGCCCATGTTCGCGATCACGATGGTCAGGTAGACGGCCACCACGAGCGTGATGCCGAGCACCACGGCCCTCTTCACCAGGTATTTGACGTAAGGAGGCAGCCTGACGCGGCGGAGCCTCCTGAGCCCGCGCAGGGAGCTCCTGCGGATGCCATCCAGCCTCCCTCCGAGCCTCCTCATGATTATTTTTCCTCCCCAGCAGACACGCGGCACGCTGGGCTATAAAGCTTTAGCGCTTCACAAAAGTTTTATAAGCTACGGTCAGCCACCCCTCAAACTGGGGAGATCGATGCAGGTGAGGAAGGCAGCTCTGATCGCAATAATAGCGATGGCCGCTCTGATGCTGGTGATGCCGATAGCGCCCATCGCGAGGGCCTATACGGCTGCCCCCAAGCCCGCCCAGGAGGTGCCCTACGGCCCCTGGCTTGACGCCATTGAGTTCTACGAGGAGTCGGACGAGGCCGCCATGCTTGAGAAGATCGACAAGGGCGAGAGGCACATCTGGCTATGGGACATAGGCACGGTAGAGGGCATCAGAAGGGCCGAGGAGTCGCCCAACATCGAGTACGTCAAGGCTTACTCTGGCTGCTTCAACCTCTTCCTGAACCCGCTGCCCAGGATCAAGATCGAGATACCTGGCGTGGGCGTGGTGGAGAGGTTCAACCCCTTCGGCATAAGGGAGGTCCGCGAGGCCCTCAACCTCTACTTGGACAGGGAATACGTGGTGAAGGAGATATTCGCTGGCTACGGCGTGCCCCACTACACGATCTGGCCGCCCGTCAGGCCGGACTACAACAGGGTATACGCTGACATGAAGCTCCTTGAGAACGAATACGCCTATAACCCGTCTGAGGCGTGGGACAGGATCTACAAGGCCCTGACGGATGCTGGCTGCACGTTCAAGGACGGTAAGTGGTATGACCCTGACGGTAACCCGATAGTCATCAAGTTCTGGATAAGGAAGACGCCTGCTCAGAGGAACGCGCTAGGCCACTACTTCGCCACCGAGCTGGAGAAGCTTGGCTTCGAGGTCATAAGGCGTGAGTGCACCGGCCTAGAGGCCTGGATGTTCGTCTACAGTGCCATCGATGACTGGAACATCTACACCGAGGGCTGGGCCTTCACAGCCATCTCCGCCTACGACGACGACCTGCCCTACTACATGTATTGCAGCCCATGGACTGGCACGGTCTTCGAGTATTACAACGCGAGCGCTGAACTCCGCGACCTGGCCGAGAAGCTCCTGATGGCCGAATATACCAGCACGGAGGAGCGCAACGAGTGGGTGAAGGAGCTGGCCCGCCTCTGTCTCGAAGACTCCACCAGGATATGGGTGGTCTGGCAGATCACGCCTTTCCCATATCACAAGTCGCTGACTAAGATGGTTTACGATATCACCGGCGGCTTCTACAGCCTCTACACACTCAGGACCGCCAGGTTCACGGAAGCGGCTGGCGGCCCCGTGGGCGGCACCTGCAAGGCTGGTGACAGGTTCCTGTATGTGAGTGCCTTCAACCCAGTGGGCGGCTTCAAGTGGCTGTATGATGCCCTGATCGAGCGCGTGGTCTACGACCCAGGCGTGTATGTGCACCCGCACACGGGCCGCTACATACCCGTAAGGTCGACCTTCAAGGTCGAGACGGCTGGGCCCAATGGCACGCCCATAGAAGTGCCAGAGGACGCCCTCCTCTTCAACGCCAGCACCCTCGACTGGTATAAGGTCGGCGCGAACGTAACGGCCACCAGCGCTGTAACGTTCAACTTCATCTTCGGCAAGTGGCACCACGGCCAGGACATAACCATGGCCGATATCTTCGCCGCCCTGGCCCACTCCTACAGGCTGGCCTACGAGGAGGACCCAATCTACGACCCCTACTCCATCGGCCCCGGCCTGGAGACCTTCATAGCCACCTGCAAGGGCATCAAGGTCATCAACGACACGGCCGTAACGGTCTACATCGACTACTGGCACATCGATGAGACCTTCATAGCCGCCCAGGCCAGCATCTGGACGGGCACGCCCTGGGAGCTCTACGCCCTGATGGATGCTGCCGTGGAGGCCCACGAGCTGGCCTTCTCGGATGGCATGTCCGGCGAGTGGAAGGTGCCCTGGCTCGACCTGACGAAGGGCGATAGCCTGACCATCCTCAAGAGCCACCTAGATGACCTAAAGGCCGAGAACTACATACCGCCCTACATGACCGACCCTGACCTGCCTGACTGTGCCAAGATAACCGACACCGACGCCAGCGCCAGGTGGGCCGCCCTCGACAGCTGGTATGCCACCTACGGGCACTTCCTCGTCTCCAACGGGCCGTTCTACATCGAGACCGTGGACACGGTAACGCCCATGCTGCGCGTGAAGGCCTTCAGGGACGGCTACCCGTTCAAGGCCGACCACTGGGACTGGCTGATCACGCCCAAGATACCTGAGATCAGCGTGGCCATGCCCGATATGATCGAGATCGGTAAGGAGGTGGAGGTAGAGATAACCTCGACCGTGTTCGGCAGGCCATACAGCGACGTCGACATCAGCTTCCTTATGGTGGATGCCGAAGGCAACGTAGTCCTCGAGAAGACGCCCACCTGGGATGAGACGACAGAGCGCTTCCGCCTAACCATAAGCGCTGATGAGACGAGCGCCCTACCGCTGGGCGTCTACACCGTCTACGTCGTGGCCTTAGGCCATGAAGCAGCCTTGGCTAGAGTGGTGGTAAAGTCTGTGTCGGTCGTGGCTGGCATCGTCTACATGAAGTCTCTGGTAGACGAACTGGACGCCAAGCTATCGGCTGAGATCGAGGAACTGAGGTCAGCCATGGACGAGCTAAAGACGGCCATAGAGGAGGCCAAGGCTAGTAGCGCGGCCGCCAGCACCTATGGCACAGCTGGCATCGCGGTGGGCGTCATAGGCATCATACTCGGCGGCATAGCCAGCTTCCTGGCCAGGAAGAGGCCTTAAGCCCGTGGGACCGCCTCAACCCTATTTTATTTTCTATGCTCTTTATGGCCTCCGTGCCCTTCCTCCGCCTTAGCCCTTAGGGCAGCAGCCAGCCTCATGAAGAGGAGCATGAGGGCCACCAGGGCCAAGAAGTAGGCCGGTATGGCGAGGAGGGCGTATCTGTAGTCCTGCTCGTAGACCTCCACGTGGAGGGAGAAGGAGACCTCGTGCGGCAGCTCGCTCAGGATGAGGAGGCAGAACGGGTCCTCAACCACGAGCTCCTCCTGCCCGCCCTCGCCCAGGAACTCGCCTGGGAGCTCCCCCTTCCTGAGGTAATCCCAATACTGTGCTGCCGAGAGCAGGTAGACGCGCACGCCCTCGGGCACCTCCCCCCTCACCCTCACGATGCCCGTGGCGTTCAGGTAGAGGACCTGCTCCCCCTGCGTGGCCCGCACGGGCAGCTCGTAGTGGTCCACTAGCTTGAACACGGGCACGGCCGCCACGATGGAGATGATGATGCTGATCGAGAAGAGGGCGATTATGAAGGGGGCCCTCAGGTAGAACTGCACATGCCCCACCTCAGGTGTGAAGGCCGTGGGCTCGGATAAAAGGCTGTCTTAGTGCGCGCAAGCCTTAAATAATTCAGTTCCATCGCCCAGATGGGCTGATGGGCTTGAGCTCCCCCCTGGTGGTCCTGGAGGACGTGAGGACCTACTATGAGCTCAGGAAGGGCCTGTTCTCCAAGCCGCTCTACGTGAGAGCCGTTGATGGCGTCTCCCTGACCGTGGACAGAGGTGAGACGCTGGCCCTGGTGGGCGAGTCGGGCTGTGGGAAGACCACGCTCGGCAAGACGGCCCTCAGGCTCCTGAGGCCCTTTGGCGGCAAGATAGTCTTCGACGGGAGGGACATCACCTTCACGCCCCCGAAGGAGCTCATGTGGTTCAGGCGCCGGGCCCAGATGATCTTCCAGGACCCCTACTCCAGCCTGGACCCCATGCACCCGATCTACTACACGCTTGAGGAGCCCCTGGTCATTCACAAGCTGGGCGACAGGGAGGAGCGCTACGAGCGCATCTGCAGGGCCCTGGAGGAGGTGAAGCTCACGCCGCCGGAGGACTTCCTGACCAAGTATCCGCACATGCTGAGCGGTGGCCAGAGGCAGAGGGTGAACATAGCAAGGGCCCTCATCATGAATCCGGACTTCGTGGTGGCCGATGAGCCCGTTACCATGCTGGACGCCTCCGTGCGCATAGAGATACTCATGCTCCTCAAGGAGATCCAGGAGAGGCACAACATGGCCTTCATCTACATCACGCACGACATGGCCACGGCCAAATACTTCTCGCGGCGCCTGGCCATCATGTACGCTGGCAAGATAGTGGAGATGGGCGATTTCAAGGAGATAATCATGGACCCACAGCACCCCTACACGCAGGCCCTGCTGGAGGTCATACCGGAGCCCGACCCGAAGAACAGGCTGAAGAAGAGGAAGACCGTGCCAGGTGAGCCGCCCAACCTGGTCTTCCCGCCCCCAGGCTGCCGCTTCCACCCGAGGTGCCCGCACAAGATGAAGATATGCGAGGAAGAGGAGCCCCCGATGGTAGAGATAAGGCCAGGCTGGTATGCTGCCTGCCACCTCTTGGCCAAGAAGTGAGGGAGCCCGACGAGCACGACGTGATGACAGCCCGTGAGCACCTCGCGTGCGCCTGCCTTATGGGCCCTGAGGAGCTCCCGAGGTGAGGAGGTTGGGCGTGAGGCGGGCGCTCCAGCTGGCCCTTGCCGCTGGGCTGGCCGCGGGCCTCATATCCGCCATCATGTTCGGCATAGCCGCCTCGCTGGAGCTCCTCAGCCGCAGGAAGCTCCACGTGGTAGGCCCACTCGCGCCCCTGGAGGCAAATCGCTGGTATATCTTCAAGGCCAGGGAGGCGCCAGAGCGGCCCGTAGTGGAGGTGCGGGTGCTGCTCCACCCGGGCCTGGCGAAGGCACGCATCAGGGTGTCCAACTACCTAGACAGAGACGTGAAGGGGACGGTGAGCCTATCCCTGTATAGCGGGGAGGACGTGGTGGCCAGCGGGAGCGCTGAGGTAGAGGTGAGGAGCCGGGAATCCGTTGCGCTTGAGATATGCCTCTCCTGGCGAGAGGGCCTCAGCCCATCTGATGCAGATTGGGGCGTCTTGGAGGCCACGTTCCTCATTCAGCCCAGGTTCCCCTAGCCGTAAGACTTATATCGCTGGCTGGATAATCCGTCCGGCCATGAGGGCTAGGGAGGCGTGCGCCACCGCCATGATGACGGCCGCCTGCCTGGCGGCCAGCTACGCCCTCGTGGGCGTGCCGAACGTAACGCTCATGGACTTCTTAGTCTTCGCCTCCGGCCTCCTCTTCGGCTCCAGGGTGGGCGTGTCCGTGGCCGTTCTGACATGGGCCGTCTATGGCACACTGAACCCCTACGGGTTCTGCCTCCCCGTGTTCATCGCCACCTCGGCCTCCGAGACCATATACGGGCTGGCCGGCGGCTTCCTGAGGCGGTCCTGGGGTTCCTCCTGGCCCGAGAGGGAGAAGCTGGCTTGGTCGGCCTACCGGCTGGGCGTGCTGGGCTTCTGCCTGACGGCGCTCTACGACCTGCTGACGAACATCGCCTATGCCTATGCCTTTGGCGTTCCCC